>DASWQX010001174.1:0-1803 GCA_036403495.1 Thermoanaerobaculia bacterium | reverse complement strand
CACATAGGTGGCCTGGGCCCTGCCGCCGACGCGGTCGAAGTTGATCACCGTGTAGATGACCCCGGGCTCGGCCGGCGGCGTGAACTGGTACGCCGCGTAGCGGAAGCCGAAGGCCGCCGAGGCGGCGAGGATCAGCAGCAGGACGGTCAGTGGGCGGGCGAGGGCGGGATGGATCTTGCGCATGGTGATCTCCTCTACGAGATATCTCTGCAAGATGAGTACCCCCAAGGGCCGTCCGGGTTCTCCGCCTGCGCCTTGACACCCGCAGCCGTTCTTGCAAACCTCTCGCATGCTCCGATCCCTGGCCTTCGCCACCCTGGCGGTCCTTCTCGGGACCGCCTCCGCCGTCGCCCAGCAGCCCCCAGAAACCGCGCCGCCCGCGCCCCCCACGGCGGAGTCTGCGCCAAGTCCCGCCGCGGCGCCGCTTCCCGTGCAGCCGGCGCCCGACCGTGGCGACTTCAAGGTGGTCTACGAGAAACTCAAGAGCCCGGACGACAAGGAGCTGCAGGAGATCTTCCGCGGCACGCAGCTCCTGGAGGAGACGGCCAAGGCGCTGAACGAGAAGCTGGCGCTGCCGGCGGACGTCACCATCTCGCCCCGCGAGTGCGGCGCCGCCGACGCCACCTATGAGGCGGACAAGCGCCGGATCTCGATCTGCTACGAGCTGGTCGGCGGTTTCGCCGAGCTCTTCCTGCGCGCTTCGGGCAAGGCGCCGGACGCGAGCCAGGCCGGCGCCGCCGTGGCCGCGGCGACCCTCTTCGCCCTGTTCCACGAGACCGGCCACGCGCTGATCGACCTCTACAAATTGCCGGTCGCCGGCAAGGCCGAAGAGGCCGCCGATCAGATCGCGACGCTGGTGCTCCTCGGCAGCGGCAAGGAGGGGGGGACCACGGCGGTCGACAGCGCCTCGACCCTGCTGGCGCAGGCGCGCAACGCCGAAGTCAAGGCGCGGCTCGCCAAGGTGCCCTTCTGGAACGGTCACGGCTTCGACGAGGTCCGCCTGGCGGACATCCTCTGCTGGGCCTACGGCCGCGATCCGGAGGCCTTCCAGGATCTGGTCGGCGACGGCACCCTGCCGGCGGCGCGCGCCCCAGGGTGCGCCGCCGAGAGCGCGGCGATCGCCAAGGCCTGGGCCGAGCCGCTGGCGCCCTATCTCAAGGGGTGGACGCTCGCTCCCCCGCCGCCGCCGCCGGCGCCTAGCGAGCCGCTTTCGCCGCTCCCGCCTTCGTCTCCGCCACCCACGCCTTGATGTTCTTCTCCAGCAGGTTGAGCGGCACGGCGCCGTTGCCGAGGACGTGGTCGTGGAAGGCGCGGATGTCGAAACCGGCCCCCAGCTCTCTCTCGGAGTAGGCTCTCAGCTCCTTGATCTTCAGCTCGCCGAGCTTGTAGGCCAGCGCCTGCCCCGGCGTCACGATGTAGCGGTCGATCTCGACCTCGATGTCGTGATCGGTCTTCGCGGAGTTGGCCTTGAAATAGTCGATCGCCTGCTGGCGGGTCCACCCCATGGTGTGCATGCCGGTGTCGACCACCAGGCGGATCGCCCGCCAGACCTCGTAGGTGAGCTGGCCGAACTTGGAGTAGGGGTCCTTGTAGAGCCCGATCTCGTCGCCCAGGCTCTCCGAGTAGAGCCCCCAGCCCTCGACGAAGGCGGTGTAGTCGTCGTGCCGGCGCCACTCCGGGACCCCCTCCAGCTCCTGGGCGATCGAGAGCTGCAGGTGGTGGCCGGGGACTGCCTCGTGCGAGGTGAGCGCCTCCATCTCCCACTTCGGCCTGGACTTCAGGTCGTAGGTGTTGGCGTTGAAT
>DASWQX010001173.1:0-6970 GCA_036403495.1 Thermoanaerobaculia bacterium | reverse complement strand
GAGCGGTTCCTCGGAGCCGTTCTGGCCGAAGCGGTGGCCGCCGAAGGTGATGCCGCGGAGGATGAAGTTGACGCTGGCGCGGGCGATCGGCGACCCCTCCTCGATGCAGCGGTCGCGCACCGATTTCGAGGTGCGGGTGAGGAAGTAGCCGTGATCGTTGACCTCCTCGGCGGTGAGGCGGAAGACGCGGGCATAGTCGCCGCGCGTCAGGTAGGGGGTGTCGGTGAGCTGATGGACGCGGTAGGCGAGGGCGTTGAGCTGCGGGTCGCCGACCAGCTCCTCGGGGCGGCCGTCGATCGGCAACTGGTGGCGCATGGGGTCGTAGATGTACCCGGGCTTGAGCGCCGAGATGGCGAAGCCGGGGTTCTCGCGCCCTTCGAGGAGATCGCGGAAGGTGCCCGCCCCGGCCCAGCGGGTGGCGAGCACCTGGTCGCCGAAGCGGCTGATTACCATCTGCGCCGCGCGGGCCATCGGCACCGCCGAGTCGGAGGAGTCCACGACCGAGCGGACGTGGGCCAGGATCTCCTCGATCAGCCGGTTGCGGTCGGTGGCGGTGAGGAAGCGCGGCGCCGGCGCCGTGCGGTCGGGCTCATGGCTCGCCTCCGGAGCCTCGGCGGGCTCCTCGCCTTCGCCCAGCAGGCCGACCCGCCAGGGATCGCCGTCGATCATGGTCAGGTCGCGGCGCATCGAGACCACCGCGGTGGTCATGTTGCGCAGGCTGTTGAAGCCCAGCCAGTTGTTGCTGGAGGTGAACTCCGAGAATTCGCGGAAGATCGGCGGCAGCTCCGTCGCCACCAGCTCGCCGCTGGTGCTGGCGCGCTCGTAGATCTTGTCGGCGATGCCGCGCAGCAGGTCGCTCATCGCCGAGTTGCTGGGGCCGGCGGCGGCGCGGGCGGTCGGGTTGGGGGTGGCGCCGATCGCCTCCTCGAGGAAGGTGTCCTGGTCGATCAGCAGGTCGCAGGCCGCCTTGTAGGCCACCGAGGCGGGGCCGATGGCCAGGATGGCGCTGCGCCGGTCGTGTTTGGAGAGGCGCAGCAGCACCGGCGTGAAGTCGGCGTCGCCGGAGAGCAGGATGAACTCGTCGAACCGCGTGGCGTGGCTCAGCGTGTCCAGGATGTCCATCACCATGTGGATGTCGGCGCTGGTCTTGCCGCCGCTGGTCAGCGGCGGGCAGTCCACCACCTCGATGGCTGAGCGGGTGAAGTAGGGGCGGAAGCGGCCAAACTGCGAGGGGTTGAGATAGCAGCGGCGGAAGAGGATCTTGCGCCGGCGGTGCTCGTCCCCCTCTGAGTTGGGGAAGTGGTGAGGGAGCCGGTCCTGGAGCCAGGTCAGCCAGCGGGTGGGATCGGTGGCGAACTGCT
The DNA here is from genome assembly GCA_036403495.1 of Thermoanaerobaculia bacterium. Taxonomy (GTDB): domain Bacteria; phylum Acidobacteriota; class Thermoanaerobaculia; order Multivoradales; family UBA5704; genus DATARR01. The sequence goes on along the minus strand of DASWQX010001173.1, from coordinate 5,609 downwards.
CGGCGGCCACCGGGTCCTCGCGCTGCAGGCCGAGATAGATGTTGTCGAAATCCACGAAGAGCGCCGTCCTCAAATGAGTCGGGCTCGGGTTTGCATCCTGCATTCAAGCCTCCGTACGAATCGTCCAGGTTCTTCGAGGCGCGCTTCGGCAGAACACCGGAGCCGCCCGCGCCCAAAGATATCAGGCGCCCGCTATGCGTCAACCTTGAGGGAGCTCCGGGACCGGTCTGGAACCAATTTCCCCGCCCGCCACTCTAAGTCAGACAGGAGCGCTCCTCCAGTTTCCCACGCCTCGGGGATCGAGGCGAGGACGACAGATTTCCGATGTCCCGGAGGTGGACCATGTTCGAGCACTCCTTGATCGATTTAGAAACCAAGACGCAGCCCCGGCGCCGCCGCTGGCTGTCCCTGCCCCTCGCGGTCGGCGTGCATCTGGTAGCGCTCACCGGCTTCGCGCTCGCCAGCTACTGGAACGTGGGGACGGTCGCCGATCCCGACCTCAACATGGCCGCCTTTGTGGTCATGCTGCCGCCGCCGGAGATCCAGCAAGGGGGCGGCCCGCAGCCTAAGCCGATGCCCAAACCGCCCCAGCCGACCCCCACGGCGGCGCCGGCGCCCACGACGCTCCACCAGCCGGATTCCAACACCGTGCCGGACAAGCCGGCGGTGGCACCGGCGCCGGTGACGAATCAGGATTCCGGGCCCGTGCTGACCAACGACTCCACGGTGCCGCCGGGACCGGGCGATCCGAACGCCAAGGGTCACAGCCCGATCGGGGCCCTCGTCGGCACGCCCGATCCGGTTCCCGACCTTCCTCTCCGGCTCACCGCCGAGATGAGCCGGCCGGTGGCGCTGCATCCGATCCTGCCGCGCTACACCGAGCCGGCACGGCGGGCGGGAGTGCAGGGGACGGTGGTGGTGGAGGCGATCATCGACGAGCAGGGTCGCGCCACCGACGTGCGGATCCTGCGCGGCCTGCCGATGGGGCTCGACCGCGCCGCCGTGGAGGCGATCCAGCAGGTGACCTTCAAGCCGGCGATGATGGGGAACCGGCCGGTCAAGGTCTACTTCACGCTGACGGTGAACTTCGCCATCCAGCGCTAGATGGCGCTTCAGGCGGGGCTGAACGGCGAAAGGCCCACGCGCTACGCGTGGGCCTTCTCCTTGTCTAACCGATCCGAAGTCTACAGGGCTCAACGGAAAGACCGCAGGCCGAGGGCGCCGGCCAGGGCCAGGCCGCCGATCAGTCCGACGAGCGGCATGTCGCTCGCCGTTCGGGGGAGGTTCTGCGAGGTGCCGCCGCCGACGCTCGTACCCGTGCCGCCACCGTAGGTGCCGGTGGTGGTGCTGGTGGTCGTGCTGCCGGTGGTGGAGTCATAGGCCGAGCCACCGCCGGTGGTCGTGCCCGTGCCGGTCGCCGTGCCGTTCCCATAGGCGGTGCCGGCGCCGCTCGTGCCCGTGGTCCCGGTGGTCCCCATCGTGCCGGTCGTGGTCCCGGTGGTGCCGGTGCCGTTCTGGTAAGTGGTGCCGCTGGTCCCCGTGGTCCCGGTGGTGCCCAGGGTGTCGGGGTTGGTACCGGTCGTACCCATGGTGCCGGTGGAGGTGCCGGTCGTACCCGTGGTAGTGCCGGTGGTGCCGGTGCCCGTGGTCGTGGCGCCGTTGCTGTTCTGGTAGGTCGTGCTGCCGTTGGTGCCGGTCGTCGTGCCGGTGGTGCCCATCGTGCCCGCGGTGCCTGTCGAGCCCGCCGAGCCCATGGAGCCGTTGGCGCCGGTGGTGCTGGCCGCGCCGCTGGTGCCTGTGGTGCCGGACGTGCCGCCGGTGCCTGCCGCGCCGTTGCCGGCGGCGGTCTGAGCGGTCAGGGCGGTACCCGTCGCGAGGGCGCACACTGTGAGAGCTGTCAAGATCTGCCGTTTCATCTCTCTTCTCCCTTCGGTCATTCGTGAGGCTGGTCTCGGAGAAGACCCGGCAGGGAGCATCCCCGCCCGATTGATCTTTTTGCAACAGCGGTGCCAGATTCGGAGAGAACGGCTCGAAGGGGGGCGCCTCCGACGACGGGCGTCGGAGGCGCGGGCGGGTCTTCGCGGCGTCAGCCCGGCTGCTTGGCGGTCGCGGGAGCGGCAACGGCCCCCTTCGGCTTGCGCAGGTCGGGCCGCAGGAAGTCGATCTCGGTGGCGGGGATGACCTCGACCTCGCCGTACTTCTTCTTCAGCGCGTCGAGGAAGGCCGAGGCGTTGCCCGCCAGCACGGCGGTCATCGCTTCGGTCTTGACGCGCCGGGAGGCGAACGCCTGCACGTCGGCCGGGGTGACCTTGGAGATGTGCTCGTTGTACCCCTCCAGGAATTCCCGCCCGTAGCCGAAGTGCATGGCTTCGAGCACTTTGCTGGCGATGCCGTCGGCGGTCTCGATCTCCAGCGGGAAGGCGCCGGTGATGTAGGTCTTGGCGGCGTTGAGCTCCGCTTCCGGCACCGGCTTCTCCTGGAGGCTATGGAGGACGTCGAAGGCGAGCCCGAGGGCGTCGACCGTGCTTGCGGTCTTGGTGAAGGTCGAAATCTCGAAGAGCCCCGGCTGGGTCTCCTCCAGGAAGGTGCTCCCCGCGCCGTAGGAGAGCCCACGCTTGCGCCGGATCTCGTCGTAGAGGCGGGCGCTGGCGTTGCCGCCGAGCACCGAGTTGTAGACCTCGGCGGTGTAGAGGGCGGGGTCGCGGTAGGCGATCCCCACCTGGCCGATGCGGATCTCGGTCTGCACGGCGTCGGGCTTGTCGATCACCACGATCCGCGTCCTGGCCGGCGGCTTGACGTCGAACGGCGGCAGCTCGGGGACCTTCCCGGCCGATTTCCAGGACCCGAAAGCGCGCTCGGCGCGGGCGAAGGCGTCGGCCGGCTGGACGTCGCCGACGACGGCGAGGATCGTGTGATCGGGGATGTAGTGCGACTGGTGGAAGGCGACCAGGTCCTCGCGAGTGATGCCGGCGAGCGACTGGGAGGTGCCGCTCGTCGGGCGGCCGTAGGGGAAGGTGCCGAAGACCAGCCGGCTGGCGGCGGTGCTGGCCAGATAGTCCGCGCTCCCCTCCGAGATCTGGAGGCCGTTCAGCGCCTGCTTGCGCCAGCGCTCGATCTCGTCCCTGGGGAAGGAGGGGTGGAGGACGACGTCCGAGAGCAGGTCGAAGCCGAGGTCGAGCTGGTCGGAGGTGACGCCGGCGCTGACGTAGCCGGCCTCGGTGCCGGCGTTGGCGTTGAGGCTGCCGCCCACGAAGTCGATCGCCTCGGCGATCTGCTGCGCCGAGCGGGTGGCCGTCCCCTTGGTGAGCAGCGAGGCCATGGCCCCGGCAAGCCCCGCCTTGTCGGCCGGTTCGAAGGCCTTGCCGGCCACCAGCACCATGCGCAGCGAGACGATCGGCTGCTCGTGCTGCTGGATGACGACGACGCGCAGCCCGTTCGCCAGCGTCTTCTGCTCGAAGGCGGGGAAGCGGATCGCCCTGGCCGGAGCCGGCGGGGGAGGCGTCGCCGGCGTGGTCGGCATGGCCTTGGGATTGACGGTGGCCGGCGGCGCCGCCTTCGCCGCGGCAGTCTTCTGGGATAGCGCCGCCGACGGGAGGGTCGCCAGGAGGAGGCCGAGAGCGGCCAGGGTCTTCAGGGAGCGGGGCGTCGTCATGGCTTCTTCTCCGCGCCCGGGCGCAGGGCCTCGGGGAGCATGTAGACCACGGTGCGGTTCTCGGGGGTGAAATAGGTGCGCGCCACCCGCTGGACGTCGGCGGCGGTGACTTTCTGGAACTCGGCGAGCTGCCGGTTGACGTACGTCGTGTCGCCCAGGATCACCTTCGAGTAGCCGATGGCGTCGGCCTTGTCCTGGTCGGTCTGGCGGCCGAAGACGAGGCCGGAGATGAGCTGGTTCTTGGCCTTGACGAGCTCCTCCTCGGACACCGGCTGATCGCGCAGCCGGTCCGCCTCGGCGAGCAGCTCTTTCTCGCCCTCCTCGGGCTTCTGCCCCCCCTGCAGGATGGCGTAGAAGAAGAAGACGCCGGGGTCCTCGAGGATGATCGCGTCGCCGCCGGCGGCCACCGCGATCTGCTTCTCGTAGACCAGCCGCTTGTAGAGGCGCGAGCTGTCGCCGGAGGAGAGGATGTTGCTCGCCACCTGCAGCGCGTAGGTGTCCGGATGCCCGGCCTGCGGCACGTGGGAGGTGATCACCACCGCCGGCAGCGGCGTGTTCGGGTGGTAGTCCACGGCACGGCGGGCGGCCGTCTGGACCGGCTCCTTCGGCCAGTCGCGGGGGATCGGCTTGCCCTGGGGGATCGGGCCGAAGTACTGCTCGGCCCATTTGATCACCTGGTCGGGATCGAAGTCGCCGGCGACCACCAGGGTGGCGTTGTTGGGCACGTAGTAGAGGCTGTGGAAGTCGCGCACATCCTGGATGGTGGCGGCGTCGAGGTCGGCCATGCTGCCGATGGTGTCGATCTTGTAGGGGTGGGTGGTGAAGGTCTTGTCGAGCACCACCTCGAAGAGCCGGCCGAAGGGGGGGTTGTCGATCCGCAGCCGGCGCTCCTCCTTGACCACGTCGCGCTCGGACTTGAAGTTGGCGTCCGAGACGTCGAGCGAGCTCATGCGATCGGCCTCCATCCAGAGCACTCGCTCCAGGTAGTTGCTGGGGAAGCTCTGGAAATAGAGGGTGCGGTCGAAGTCGGTGGTGGCGTTGTAGCGTCCGCCGATCGAGGCGATGAAGTTCTTGTGCTCCTCGGGCTTGAGATGGGCCGAGCCCTGGAACATCAGGTGCTCGAAGAGGTGGGCGAAGCCGCTGCGCCCCTTCTTCTCGTCTATCGAGCCGACGTGGTACCAGACCTCGACGGTAACCGCCGGCACGGAGTGGTCTTGATACAGCAGCAGGTCGAGGCCGTTGGCGAGCTTGTGCTCGCGCACCTCCAGCTTGGGCGGCGTCACCTTGAGGGCGTCCGCGGCCAGCGCCGGAACGGCCGCCGCCAGCAGGGCCGCCCCGATGAGACGCGCGGTTCTGGCTATCAGCATCCGGATCTCCTTTGCGTGTCCAGAAAGAGGAAGGGAGAAAGCTCTCTACAGCGGATTGTTTACTACGGATTCGTCCGGCGCAAGTTGCGCGCCCGCCGCGCGCCACGATAGCTTACGCGGCATGAACAGACGAATGAACAGACGATTCCCCTTCTGGATTCCGGCCCTTCTCCTCGTCTCCGCGCCGCTCCTGGCGGCTCCTCAGTCCGCCCCCGCCCCTGCGGCGCCCGAGGCCCCCGCGGCACCCGCGGCAATCCCGGCGCCCGCCGACGTGGCCGCGCCCCCCGCCGACGCGCAGGTCAGCTCCAGCGGCCTCGCCTCCAAGGTGCTCACACCCGGCACCGGCACCGAGCACCCGGTGGCGACCGACCTGGTGAAGGTGGACTACACGGGGTGGACGACCGACGGCAAGATGTTCGACTCCTCGGTCGCCAGGAAGCGGCCGGCCGTCCTGCCGCTCGGCCGCGTGATCGCCGGCTGGGGCGAGGGGCTGCAGCTCATGGTGGTGGGGGAGAAGCGGCGCTTCTGGATCCCCGCCAAGCTGGCCTACGAGGGGAAGCCGAGCAAGCCGCAGGGGATGCTGGTGTTCG
>DASWQX010001172.1:0-3526 GCA_036403495.1 Thermoanaerobaculia bacterium | reverse complement strand
TCCCTCTCCTAAAGGAGAGGGAGGGCCCAACGGGGACCGCATCGCAGGAGCCCCCCTTCTCCTTTAGGAGAAGGGTCGGGGATGAGGTCGCAGGCCACGCCTGGCTCGACGACATCGCCCCCACCCCCCTCCAGCTCCTCTTCTTCGGCGGCAAAGGCGGCGTCGGGAAGACGACCTGCGCGGCGGCGGTAGCCCTGGCCCTCGCGAGGCGGCGGCCAACCGCGAAGATCCTCCTGATCTCGACCGATCCCGCCCATTCCATCGCGGACGTGCTGGACGTGCCGCTCGGGGACGACGAGCGCCCCATTCCAAAGGGCCCCCCGAATCTGCGGGCGCGTGAGTTGGACGCGGAACGCGCCTTCGCGGCCTGGCGCGAGCGGTACGGGGAGCGCGCCGAGGAGGCCGTCGGCGCCTTCGCGCAGGAGCGCGGCGGAGTCGGCGAGCTCTTCGACCTGACGCCGCCGGGCATCGACGAGATGATCGCCGTCTCCTCGCTGCTCGACGCCGTCTTCGGCGCCGACGGCGGGGAACCCGTGTACGACCTGGTGATCGTGGACACCGCGCCGACCGGGCACGCGCTGCGCCTGCTGGAGATGCCGGAGCTCGCCCTCGCCTGGGACCACTACCTCCTCTCCCTCCTTCTCAAGTACCGCCAGGCCGTGGGGCTCGGCGACCTCGCCGCCGGGCTGGTGGCGCTCTCCCGCAACCTGAAGCGCTTCCAGGAGCTGCTGCGCGACCCGGAGCGCTGCCGGTTCGTGGCGGTGGCGCGCGACGCCGAGCTCCCGCGCCGCGAGACGGCGCGCCTGCTGCGTTCGCTGCGCAAGCTCGGGATCGCCGTGCCGGCGGTCGTCTTCAACGCCCTCGCCGGTCCGGCCCAGGCGCCGGGAGCGCTGGGCAAAGGGCTGAGCCTCGGGCGGTGCGCTATCATCACAGCCCCCGCGGTGTTCCCGCCGCCCCGCGGTGTCGCGCGGCTCGCCGAGTGGGTCGCGCGCTGGGAAAAGCTCACGGGATGAACGACGCCACCTACCTCTACTGCCTGGTGCGGGCCGCCGCCGAGCCCGATCTCGCGGATGCCCCCCCAGGACTCCCCGATCTGCCGCCGCCGCGGGCGCTCGGCGTCGACGCCGGCGCGGGACTCTGGCTGATCGTGGCCACGGCTCCCCTGGAGCTCTACGGCGGCGCCGAGATCCAGCGCCGGCTCTCCGACCTCTCCTGGGTCTCCGACCGCGCCCTCGCCCACGAGGCGGTCGTCGAGCACGCCGCGCGCTTCGGGGCCGTCCTGCCGATGAAGCTGTTCACCCTCTTCGCTTCCGACGAGCGGGCGGCCGCCCATGTGCGCGACGACCGCCGGCGCCTCGAAGGCGTCCTCGACCGCGTGGACGGCCGGGTCGAGTGGGGGGTGCGGATCCGTCTGGACGACGCCCGCGCCAAGGAGGTGCTCGCCGCCGAAGCGCGCGCTGAGGGGACCCGGAGCTCCGGCACCGCCTTCCTGCTGCGCAAGAAGCTGGAGCAGGACGCCTCCCGCGAGCTGGCCGGCCGCCTGCGCGCCGAGATGGACGCCGTCTTCGTCGAGCTGTCGGGGGGCGCCTCCGAGGCGGTCCGCCGCGAGCCGGCGGCATCGCCGGAGTCGGGCGGGCGCCTGCTGCTCGACGCCGCCTTCCTGGTCCCCGCCGACCGGCGGACGGAGTGGGAGGCGATCGTCGAGAGGTGCGCGGCCCGCCTCGCCACCCGCGCCTGCGACGTCACACTGACCGGCCCCTGGCCCCCGTACAACTTCATCGCGGAGGCGCCATGACAGAACCGGGCGAGCCGCTGGAGCCCATGGAGCTGCTCGAGCGCTCCGACATCTCCCTCCTCGATACGGTCGACCACCTGCTCAACAAGGGGCTCGTGCTCACCGGCGAGGTGGTCATCGGCCTGGCCGGCGTCGACCTCATCTACCTCCGCCTGTCGGTCCTCCTCTGCGCCGCCGACCGCATCCTGCCGAAGGCCGAGAGTTGAGCGCCGGCCTCTATCTCTACGCGCTGGTGGACGAAGAGCCCACGGGTCCCCTCGGAGAAGGGATCGCCGGCGAGGCACTGTGCTTCGTTCCCGGCGCGATCTCTGCCGTGGTGGGCGATCTCCCGGAACGTCCGACTCCCGACCGCGAGACGCTGGAGCGCCAGGACGCCGTGGTGCGCCGGCTCGCCGGCTGCTTCGGCGCCATCCTCCCCGCCCGTTTCGGCGAGGCCTTCGCGGACGAGCACGCGCTCGCCGTCCGGCTGGAGCCGCGCGCGGCCGAGGTGGCCGCGGCGCTCGCCCTCGTCCGCGGCTGCGTGCAGATGACCCTGCGTGTCTTCGGCGAGCCCGCGATCGATCCGGAGGCCGGGGTGGAGCCCGCGGGCGGGCCGGGCACGCGCTACCTCGCCGCGCGTCAAAAAGCGGTGGAGAGGGCGCGGTCACTCCCCGAGATCGACCCTCTACGCGAGGCCCTCCGCCCGCTCCTGCGCGCCGAGCGGATCGAGCGCCACGAGGCCGGCGGTCCCCTCCTCGGCACCGCCTACCACCTGATCCCGCGCGACCAGGCGGCGGCCTACCTCGACGTCCTGGAAGCGGGGAGGCCGAGCCTCGGCGGTCACCGCGTCGCCGCGACCGGTCCCTGGCCTCCGTACGCCTTCGCGCCGGAGCCCGCGCCATGAGCCAGCGGGAGTCGGTCCGCCTGGAGATCGAGGAGCTCGACGCCCTGCGCGCCGAGATCGAGCGGCAGGCCGCCGCCATGGCGCCGCGCTGGAACGCCGATCCCGAGGAGGTGCAGAAGTCGGTCGCCCGGCTGGTCCTGGCACTCGTCGAGTTCCTCCGCAAGCTGATGGAGAAGCAGGCGATCCGCCGGATGGAAGCCGGCACCCTCACCGAGGCCGAGGTCGAGAACGTCGGCCTCGCCCTGATGAAGCTGGAGGAGACGCTCCACGACATCGCCGCCCGCTTCGGCCTTGCGCCCGACGAGCTGAACCTGGATCTGGGGCCGCTCGGGCGGCTGATCTAGGCGCCGATCATCCGTACACTCTCCAGTCCCGTACCACCTTCCGGAGAACGAAACCGCTTGCGCCCCAGAACCATCTTCCGCCCCCTCCTGTTCGCCGCCCTTCTCGCCCTGACGGCCGCCGCCGCCGGCGCCCATCAACTGGGGAAGCTCCAGGTCTACACCGCCTTCCTCAAGGACGGCAGCTACCAGATCGACGTCCCGCTCGACCCGTCGCACATGACGCCGGGCGACCTGGGGGGATCGGCGGGAGAGACGCGCTACGGCCCGATCCAGGGGCTGAAGCCGGCGGCAGACCAGGAGTTCGGGCGGCTGATGCGGGCCTTCGTCGACGGCGCCACCCTCTCCTTCGACGGCCGGCCGGTGCAGCCGGAGCTGGCCATCGCGCCGCCCGATCCCGACGGTCCGCCCGACCGGGTCACTCTCCGCTTCCACGGTCCCATCCCCGGCGGCGCCCATGCCTTTACCTGGAAGAATGATCTGAAGCTCGGCTCCTATCCGCTGGTG
>DASWQX010001171.1:0-2276 GCA_036403495.1 Thermoanaerobaculia bacterium | reverse complement strand
GCCACCACCATCTCCGCCGAGCGCTCCAGGAAGAGGCCCACCCGCGCGTCGGGGCCCACCCCCAGCACGCGCAGGCGGCGGGCCAGCCGGCCGGCCCGCTCGTCGAGCTGGCGGTAGGTCAGGGTGAGATCTCCGAAGGTGAGGGCCGGAGCGTCAGGCGTGCGCGCCGCCTGGGCCTCGACCAGCTCATGGACCAGCGCCTCGGCGTTCCACGGCCGCGCCGCCTCAGCCTCCAGGGCGGCGAGCTGCGACCGCTCCGCGTCCGTCAGCACGGGGAGGTCGGCGACCGGCCGGCCGGGCTCGCCGGCGAGGGCCGCCAGCAGCACCGCGAGCCCTCCGGCTAGCCGCTCGGCGGTGGCGCGGTCGAAGAGGTCGGTGTTGTGCTCGATCCACCCCTCGATGCCGCCGGCCCCCTCGGCGAGCTGGAGGGTCAGCTCGAACTTGGCGGTGCCGGTGTCGAGGTCGCGGGGGCGCAGCTCCAGCCCGGGGAGCGCGAGCGCCTCCGCCTCGGCCCGTTGCAGCACCAGCATCGCCTGAAAGATCGGCGAGCGCGAGAGGTCGCGCCGCGGGTGGAGCTCCTCCACCAGACGGCCGAACGGCAGCTCCTGGTGGCCGAAGGCGGCGAGGCAGGTCCGCTTGACCCGCTCCAGCCACTCCGCCGCCGTGGGCTCGCCGCCGAGGTCCAGGCGCAGGGCCAGGGTGTTGACGAAGCAGCCGATCAACCCCTGCGTCTCGGCGCGCTGACGGCCGGCGATGGGCGAGCCCACCACCAGCTCCTCCTGGCCGCTCCAGCGGGAGAGCAGCAGGCCGAAGGCGGCCAGGATCTGCATGAACGGCGTCGCGCCGGCCGCCCGCTCCGCTCCCAGCCGCACCGGCACCTGGGCGCCGCGGAAGGTCTGCACCGCCGGCCGCGGATGATCGGTGGGCAGGTCCAGCGCCGGCGGCGCGCCGGCCAGCGCGCCGCGCCAGTAGTCGAGCTCGCGCGGCAGCACCTCGCCCTCCGGCCGCAGCCGCTCGCGCTGCCAGACGGCGAAGTCGGCGAGTTGCACCGGCGGCTCGGGGAGGCCGGGCATCCCGGGGACACCGCCGGCGGCGAAGGCGGGCATCAGCGCCGCGATCTCGCGCACCAGGACGCCCATCGACCAGCCGTCGCCCACGATGTGATGGAGGGTGAGCACCGCCAGGTGGCGCTCCTCCTCCAGGCGGACCAGCAGCACGCGGAGCAGCGGCCCGCGGCCGAGGTCGAACGGCCGCCGGGCCTCTTCCGTGGCCAGCCGTTCCGCGGCGGCGTTCCGCCCGGCCGCCGGCAGGCCGCGCAGGTCGATCGCCGGGATCTCGACCGCGATCCCCGACGTACCCAGGAAACTGCTGGCCGGATGGATCACCTGCAAGGGTCCGTCCGGGCCCACCGCCCCCGCAGTGAACGTGGTGCGCAGCGCCTCGTGGCGCCGCACGATCTCGCCCAGGGCCCGCGCCAGCGCCTCACGGTCGAGCCGCCCCGCGATCTCCAGGGCCGCCGGAATGTTGTACAGCGGGCTCCCCGGCTCCAGGCGGTCGAGGAACCAGAGGCGCTCCTGGGCGAAGGAGGCCGGCAGCTCGGCGCCGCCGTCCGTGCCGCGCGGCTGGCGGAGGATCGGTTCCTCCGCGGGCGCGGCGCTCCCCTTCTCCCGCTCCAGCCGGCGGAGGAGCAGGTCGCGCTGTCGGGGAGTCAGGCCCTGGAGCGCCGCGGCGAGGTCGACCGCGGCCGGCTCAGCCATGCAGCTCCTCCTCCATCTCTTCCTCCGTGAGCGCGCCGATCTCGGCCAGCATGCGGGCGAGGTCCCCCTCTTCCGCCCGGGCCGCGCGCGCTTCCAGCGCCGCCGCGGCCACCGCCGCCACGGTCGGCTGCGCGAACAACCGGTCCATCGGCAGATCGACCGCCAGCTCCTCGCGCAGCCGCGCCATCAGCCGCGTCGCCATCAGCGAGTCGCCCCCCAGCTCGAGGAAGCTGTCGAGCACCCCCACCTGCTCCACTCCCAGCACCTCCCGCCACACCGCTGCCACTCTTTCCTCCACCTCGCCGCGGGGGGCCACGAAAGCGGTCGCCAGATCAGGCCGCTTGTGGAAGATCTGCACCGCGCCCGAACGCGCCGCCGCCAGCCCGGCCCCGCGCGGCTCGATGCCGACGGGTGCCATCTTGCTGGGCTCGATCCAATACCGGTGGCGCTCGAACGGATAGGTCGGCAGCGCGATCCGCCGCCGCTCCTGCCCCGGGAAGAGCGCCTCGACGTCGGCGG
>DASWQX010001170.1:0-9516 GCA_036403495.1 Thermoanaerobaculia bacterium | reverse complement strand
CCGCATCACCACCTCCCCCCCCTCCGCGTCCACCGTCGCCTTTCCCCCGTTCTCCAGCGTGCCGAACAACAGCTCGTCGGTTAGCGGGCGCTTGATCGTCTCCTCGATCACGCGCCCCAGCGGGCGGGCACCGAAGGTGGGATCGAAACCTTTTTCGGCGAGCAGGGTGCGGGCGGCGGGGGTGAGCTCCACGGTGACGTTCTTCTCGGCGAGCTGGGTGGTGAGCTCGCGGACGAACTTGTCCACGATCTGCTCCATCACCGCCGGCGACAGCGGATTGAAGCGCAGCCGGGCATCCAGGCGGTTGCGGAACTCGGGGCTGAACAGGCGCTCGACGGCCTTGTCCGAGTCGGTGTCCTTGAAGCTCCGCGGGGCGCCGTCGCTGCCGTCGCTGAAGCCGAGGCCGCGCGCCGCCAGCTCGCGGGCGCCGACGTTCGAGGTCATCAGCAGGATGACGTGGCGGAAATCGGTCGGCTTGCCGTTGGTGTCGGTCAGCGTGCCGTGATCCATCACCTGCAAGAGGATGTTGAAGATGTCCGGGTGCGCCTTCACGATCTCGTCGAGCAGCAACACCGCGTGCGGGCTCTTGGCGATCGCCTCGGTCAACAGGCCGCCGCGGTCGTAGCCGACGTAGCCCGGCGGGGCGCCGACCAGCCGCGACACCGTGTGCGCCTCCATGTACTCGCTCATGTCGAAGCGCAGGAAGGTGATCCCCAGCACCTCGGCCAGCCGCTTCGCGACCTCGGTCTTGCCGACGCCGGTGGGGCCGGTGAGCAGGAACGAGCCCACCGGCTTCTGTGGATCGCGCAGGCCGGCGCGCGAGACCTTGATCGCCGACACCAGCCGCTCGATCGCCCCCTCCTGGCCGAAGACGTGCCCCTTCAGCTCCTCCTCCAGCTTGCGGAGCTGCTCCTTGTCATTCCCCTTCACCCGCCGGGGCGGCACCTGCGCCATGGTGGCGAGCACCTCCTCGAGGTCCGCCTCGGTGACCTCGCGGACCACCGGCGCCTCGCCCTCCGCCACCTCCACCGGACCGCGCAGCGCCACCGCGGCGCCGGCCTCGTCCAGCAGGTCGATCGCCTTGTCGGGGAGCTTGCGGTCTTTCATGTAGCGTTCGGCGAGCAGGGCCGCCCCCTCGATCGCCTCGGCCGAGTAGGTGACGCCGTGGTGCGTCTCGTAGCGGCTCTTGAGACCGAGGAGGATCTGGGTGGTCTCCGCCGCCGAGGGCTCGGTGACCTCGACCTTCTGGAAGCGGCGGGCGAGCGCCTGGTCGCTGGAGAAGGTCTGGCGGTACTCCTCCCAGGTGGTGGCGCCGATGCAGCGCAGGGTGCCGTCCTGGAGGGCGGGCTTGAGCAGGTTCGAGGCGTCCATGGTGCCCCGCCCGGCGCTGCCGGCGCCGACCACGGTGTGGATCTCGTCGATGAACAGCACCGGGCTCTCCTGCTCGGCGAGCGCCGTGAGCACCGCCTTCAGCCGGTTCTCGAAGTCGCCGCGGTAGCGGGTGCCGGCGATCAGCGAGCCGAGGTCCAGCCGGTAGACCTTGGTGTCGCGGAACGCCTCCGGCACCTCGCCGTTGGCGATCCGCAGCGCCAGACCCTCGACCAGCGCGGTCTTGCCGACGCCCGGGTCGCCGACGTAGATCGGGTTGTTCTTCCGCCGCCGCTGAAGGATGTGAAGGGTGCGCAGGATCTCCTTGTCGCGGCCGATCAGCGGGTCGATCCCGCCGGTGCGGGCGAGCTCGGTCAGGTCCTGCGCGAAGGCCTTGAGCGGATCGCTCGCCGCCGCGCCACCGCGCCGGCCGAGCCCCTCGTCCTCGTCGTCGTCCTCGCCGGCCGGCATCCCGGAGCCCTCGGCATCCCGGCCGCCGAAGTAGGGGGGCTGGATGCGCGAGACGCCGTGGGCGATGAAGCTCACCACGTCGAGCCGGCCCACCCCCGCGCCCTCCAGCACCTGGATGGCGTACGAATCGGCCTCGTCGTACATGGCGACGAGCACGTCCGGACCGTTGATCTCGTCGCGCCCGGAGCTGCCGACCCGCGCCGCGGCCATTGAGAGGATGCGCTGGACGCCCAGCGTCAGGCGGGGCGGCTGGCCGCCGTGCGCCGTCGATTCGAGCTCCTCGGAGAGGTACTCGCCGAGGGTCTCGCGGACGCTGGTGAGATCGGCGCCGGCGTGCTTGAGCACCTCGGCGGTGTCGTCGTCGAAGGTCAGGGCGTAGAGCAGGTGCTCGAGCCCGGCATATTCGTGCCCCATCCGTTCGGCCTCGGAGAGGGCGACGGTGATGGAGATCTGCAGGTCGGCGGAGATTTTCATTCGTCCTCGTCTCTTCCTTCTTCCGCGGGCTCGGCGGTCAGCTTCAGCGGCATGCCCTCGGCCCGGGCCTCGTCGGTGACCTCGGCCACCTTGGTCTCGGCCACCTCCTTGGAGTAAACACCGGCGACGCCCACTCCCTTCCTGTGCACCTGGAGCATGATGTGCATCGCCTCCGCCGGCGGCTTCTGGAAGTGGCTCACCAGCACGTGAATGACGAACTCCATGGTGGTGAACTCGTCGTTGTGGAGCAGCACCTTCCACTTGCGCGGCCGGCGCACCTTCCGCCGCTCCTCGATGCCCAGCTCCTCGTCGCGCTCGGGGTCGTCGTTCCAGGGGGTGGGCATGGCTCAGACCCAATTCTCGGTGCGCAGATCCGGCACGCGATCGAACTCCCGGAGATTGTTGGTGACCAGGATCAGATTCTGAGCCAGGGCCTGGGCCGCGATCAGACTGTCCAGATCTCCGATCCGCCGGCCCTGGCGTTCCAGGCCCGCGCGGATACGCGCGGCGATGAGCGCGGCATCTTCTTCGAAGGGGAGCGTCCGTATCGAGGAGAGGAAGAAATCGAGCTTCTGATGGGCTCTCTCCGGATCAAGGCTCTTCTCGGCTCCCTGCCGAAGCTCCAGCACGGTAATCACACTGACCGAGACCGCCGAGCGGCTCATCGATCTGAGCTTCTCCAGGACCTCGGGTGGGCGGCGGTTGAGGGCATAGACGCAGATGTTGGTGTCGAGCAGATAGATCAAAGGTCGAGATCCTCACGCTCTTGAAGGATCTGGGCCGGCCGCTCGAACCCTTCCGGCATCCCTTCGAAGGCACGCCAGAAGTCCTCAGGCCACTCCTCAGACTTGACCGGCTCGAGGATGATCTGCTCGCCCTCACGCCGGATCGACACTTCCTCGGTTCCGGATTCGAAACGGAATTCCTTGGGCAGGCGAACGGCCTGGCTGTTGCCACTCCAAAAAATCCTGGCGGTCATACCTCCTCCTCGCGAGCAGTATACACCCGTATATACACGAGGAGAAAAGGACCGGGAATCATCATCCCGGTCCCTTCTTTCACCTAGTGCCCCCGCACCCAATCCAGAATCGTCTGCCACTCCAGCGTGTGGGCATCCCGCGCCAGGAAGATGTCGGCGTGGCCGAAGTCGTTGATCCGCACCGGGTTCAGGCTGACGATGTGCGTCGTCACGTCCGTGCTGCCGAGCAGGCTCAAGTTGTAGAGGCCGTAGGGTCCGAAGCCGCCGCCGGCGCCGATGTAGAGGATCGGCACCTTGATCTGCGCCAGATGATCGGCGAAGGGCACGTGGGTCTGGCCGCAGGTGAAGGCGTCGGCGTCCGCCAACTCCTGGTTGGGCTGGAAGGGCGAGGCGCCGCTCGCGAACTGGAAGAGGTTGGCCTCGTTCGTGTAGCTGAGGCCGTTGGGAAGGCCGTTGGCGTCGAACGTGCCGCCTGTGAAGTGATAGGACGGCACCGGCTCCAGGCCGCCGAGGAACGCGAAGGTCTCCTCTCCGAGGAGCAGCCCGGCCTGATGATTGGTCAGACCCGGAAAGATGGCCGAGGCGCCGTTGGGGTCCGCGACCGCCTCGTCGCCGAGCACCTTGATCAGCTCGCCGGACGTCGCCGCGTAGGTTCCCGCCGCGATCGCCGCCTCCGAGGCCTGCTGACGCGCGCAGGCCTTCGACTGGAGATCCGCCACGTTGGTCTTCAGATAGATGTCCACCGGGATGAACGCCTTCACCTGACGCAACGCGGCCGGGATCTGTGTCTCGCCGTTCAGATACGCGTAGCCGATCTGGCCGCCGCGGCTCCAACCGAGCAGCGCGATCTTGCCCGCGCCGCTGCCGGTGAGCGCCCGGGTGACCCGCGCCGCGCCGATCGCCACGCCGAGGTCCTGCGCGTCCTGGTTGATCCCCCACGTCCGCATGAACGAGACGTCGGTCACGCTCGCCGGCACGAACGTCCAGCGGTAGTCGATCCCCCAGACGTCGATGCCGTTCTGCGCCAGGAACACCGGGATCGGCGTGGCGCCGGTGAGGAACGCCACGTGGAAGTTCCAGATGTCGCCCGGAGCCATGAACAGCGCCCGTGACGCATGGATCGGCACGTTCGGAGCCGTCTCCTTGACGACCCGATGCACGCCGATCTGATCATAGGGCCCGGAGCCGACACGGACCGTGAAGTAGTACTCGGCGATACCGGGCGCCAGCACGTGGCGCTCGATGGGGGAGACCGGAGAGGACGCCGCGGCGAGCGCGGGCAGGGCGAGAGCGGCGGCGAGGAGCAGGATCGAGGTCGTTCTGAGCTTCAGCATAGGTAGAGATCTCCTTGAGGAAGGAACGGCTGAGCGGGTGGAATCCCCTCAAGGAATGTGTGGCGTGGGCGGGAAAGGGTGACGCGGGGGGCGGTGCCTTAGCGGCGAGGTTGCCCTCATCACCCCGGCCCTCTTCTCCCAGCCCTCCACCCGCCCTGACGGGGAGAAGAGGGAGTGGTTAGTTGAAGAACAGATTTCAGTCCTGGTGTCTTGCTTTAGCCCCTCTCTCCCCGGCAGGGGTGGGTGGAGGGCTGGGAGAGAGGGGTTGGGGAGTGAGGGCGCCCCGAAGGGGCGGCCTTTTCCTCTTCCTCCCCCTACTGCACCTGCTCCTTCGTCTTCAAGAACTTCAGATCCGGCCACTCCTCGCCCGTCGTCTTCAGGTGCCAGGCGTTTCGCGCCAGGAAGACCGGCGAGCCGTTGTGGTCTTCGGCCATCGCCGCGTGGTTGGCGTTGGTGAACTTCTTGAGGAGCTGGTGGTCGCCCGAATCCACCCAGCGGGCGGTGAACAGGGTCGTCCCCTCGAAGTGGACCGGGATGTTGTACTCCGTGCGGATGCGGTCCGCCAGCACGTCGAACTGCAGGGCGCCGGCGACCCCCACGATCCACTCGTTGCCGAAGGTCGGCCGGAACACCTGCGCGGCTCCCTCCTCGGCGAGTTGGAGCAGGGCGCGGCCGAGGTGCTTCGAGCGCATCGGGTCCTCGGCGCGGACCTTCTTCAGCAGCTCCGGCGCGAAGCTCGGGATGCCCGTGAACCGCAGGATCTCCCCCTCCGTCAGCGCGTCGCCGATCCTGAGATTCCCATGGTTCGGAATACCCAGGATGTCCCCAGCCCAGGCCTCCTCCGCCAGCTCGCGCTCGCGGGCCAGGAAGAGCACCGGGTTGTGGATCGACATCGTCTTCCCCGAGCGGACGTGCAGCAGCTTCATCCCCCGCTCGAAGCGCCCCGAGCAGAGGCGGACGAAGGCGATGCGGTCGCGGTGCTTGGGGTCCATGTTCGCCTGGATCTTGAACACGAAACCGCTGACCTTCTCCTCGTGCGGATCAACCGTCCGCGTCTCCGTCGGCGCCGGGCGCGGCGGCGGCGCCAGCTCGACCAGCCCCTGGAGCAGCTCGCGGACGCCGAAGTTGTTCACCGCGCTGCCGAAGAAGACCGGCGTCAGGTGCCCCTCGCGGTACGCCTCGAGGTCGAGCGGCGGGCAGAGGCCGCGGACCATCTCGATCTCCTCGCGCAGCTTGGCCGTGGCGTAAGCGGGGAGGAGCGCGTCGAGCTTCGGATCGTCCAGCCCCTGCACCACCTCGCCGTCGCGCGCCACGTCGCGGCGCGAGCGGTCCATCAGCACCAGGCGGTCCTGGCGCAGGTCGTAGGCGCCGAGGAAGGCCTGCCCCATGCCGATCGGCCAGGCGGCGGGAGTGACGTGGAGCTGGAGGTCCTGCTCCACCTCGCTCATCAGGTCGAAGGGATCGCGCCCCTCGCGGTCGAGCTTGTTGATGAAGGTCACGATCGGCACGTTGCGCAGCCGGCAGACCTCGAACAGCTTGCGCGTCTGCGCCTCGATCCCCTTGGCGGCGTCGATCACCATCACCGCCGAGTCCACGGCGGTCAGCGTGCGGTAGGTGTCCTCGCTGAAGTCCTCGTGGCCGGGGGTGTCGAGCAGGTTGAACGTGCAGCCGCCATACTCGAAGGTCATCACCGACGAGGTCACCGAGATGCCGCGCTCCTGCTCGACCTTCATCCAGTCCGACCGCGCGCGCCGCGCCTCGCCGCGCGCCTTGACCGCGCCGGCGAGCTGGATCGCGCCGCCGAACAGCAGCAGCTTCTCCGTCAGCGTGGTCTTGCCCGCGTCGGGATGCGAGATGATGGCGAAGGTCCGCCGTCGGGACACCGGATCGTTCATTCTTTCCATGGATTTACGCGCTCCGCGCTCGGCCGGGCGACGGCCCGGCCGAAGGGGCTATCCCTCGATAACAGAGGAGACGCCCGCGGCCTTCCCTTGCGAGGGGGCGAGAGATCCTAGCACGGGCCGGCCCAGGTGCTCGGGTCTGGGTCTTCGGCGATATCATGTTGTGTGAGGTACAGCACATGTCCGCCGCCAAGAGCCCCATTACCGACCCTCTCCTCCAAGCGAAACGGCAGGAGATCCTTGCCCTGGCGGCCCGCCACGGAGCGCACAGCCTGCGGATCTTCGGCTCCTTCGCGCGTGGCGAGGCCCATGCCACCAGCGACGTTGATTTTCTCGTGGAGCTCGGGCCCGGCGCCACGTTGATCGACCTCGGCTCTCTTCAAATGGACCTCCAGGATCTCCTCGGCCGGAAGGTCGACGTTGTCGAGCCGGATGCCCTGCACCGGTCCATTCGGGGAAACATACTCCGGGAGGCGGTTCCGCTTTGAAGGACGACCGCCTTACCTGCTCCATATCAGCGAGAGTCTGGAGCGGATCGAGGAGTACGTCGGCGGAGGAAGAGAGGCCTTTCTTGCCGATCGCAAGACCCAGGACGCCGTCTTGCGAAACCTCCAGACGATGGCCGAGTCCAGGCGCCTGCGAGGTGGAGGATCGGAACGACCTCGCGGTATCGGAGACGCCCCGCCGTCCCCATGACCTGCGGAGGTTATCGTAGAGCGCCTGGGACGTCTCTACGAGACGGTGCCGCGAGGGTCCAGGATGGCCATAACGGGGGCGTGAAATCTCCTCAGCACCTCCGTAACCGCTATCTTCGGCCGTGCCTCTGACGTTGCGTAGAGACGTCCCAGACGATGTGCGCCGACGCTTCGAAGGCCAACAACGGCGGGGCGTCTCCGCAGCGGCGATGTCGCTCCGATCCTCCCAAACCCCAGGCGTTGCGATTCCGAAGCTGAGCTTCGTGTACGAGGTTGCCATCCGGAGCTTCCATTCGGGAGACCTCTTGACCCTCCGCAGCCAGAGTGACAGAATTCTGTCATGCAAACCACGCTTCGGCTCGATGACGAGCTCTACCGTCGGGCCAAGACCGCGGCGGCTGAGCAGGGGCTGAGCCTGACCAAACTCGTCGAAGAGGCGATCCGTGATCGCTTGGACCGAGCGGCACCTGTCTCGCGTCGACGGCGCCTGCGTCTACCGGTCTCCACCGCAACCGGCGGTCTGGCTCCAGGCTTCTCGAACCTCCGGGAAGCCATCGATGCTGCGGATCTCACCAACGATCTGCGCCAGACGCGCTGACGCATGGACCTCCTGGACGCGAACATCCTCATCGGGGCTTTCCGCGCCGATGACCCGGACCACGCTCTGCTGAAGCGTTGGCTGGAGGGTACCCTGAGCCAGGGACTCGCCGTGACGTTCCCCCCGCTGGTCGAGGTGGCTTTCCTGAGAATCGTCACGCATCCACGCATCTTCCGTGATCCCTCGCCCTTTCAGGAGGCTGTTGAATTTCTCCAGGTGATCCAAGAGAGCGGGCTTTTTCGCGAGACACCCTGGACACAGGGAATGCGTTCGCAGTGGCGACGCTGGTGTCAGAGCCTGAATCTGTACGGAAACGACGTCAATGACGTCTACCTGGCGGCCTGTGCTGCGGGAGCGGGCTGCCGGCTCATCAGTCGGGATGGCGGCTTCAAGCGCTTCCCCGGGCTCGACTGGTGGGATCCGACCAGCGTTCGACCGTAGGCTCCGGCGGAAGGAGATTCAGAGAGTCTTCCACGAAGCGGTGATCTACACCCACGTTCTGAATCGAGGAGGGTGGGGCGTGCAGAGCCCGACGGACCGTCTATAGGGTGGCTCACATGACAGCCGATGTCGTATAGGAAAGACTCCATGGAGCACTTGCCGTCGCCTCCATCCGCACAGTTGCTTATGCGACAGCCTTCATGGCATTGACGAAAATACAGCATCGCGATAGTCTACCCCCTAAGCTTAACGATTAAACGAGATACCAGACGGATGCTGTCGCTTGCGATGCGCCCTCAGGCTCAAGAATCTGTCGTCTTGGCGGCACGGATGGCGAGCCATTAGGCGTCGAATCCGAGGTCGGCACACAAAATCGAATTCTATGAGGTGAAAGATGGCACGGAAACGTATCGACAAGGCAATGGGAGTTGAAAGTGCGGACATAACCGTAGCAAGCCTTGAAGAGGGTTCTTCCGCATTACGTGCGGTTCCCTTGGTTTTTATAAGCCACGACTCCCGAGACGCGGACTTGGCCGAGGCTTTCGATCACCTTCTGACGGATGCAAGCGGAGGTGTTGTTCAAACTTTCCGCTCGTCGGACCAAACTGGCCGTGCAGGAATCGACTACGGAGAGAACTGGTTTTCAAAAATCACAGCAAAGCTCGGTGACGCTACCGATGTTGTCGCCTTGCTAACCCCCAATAGTGTGGGGCGACCGTGGATTCTTTTCGAAGCGGGCTTTGCGGTTGGGCGGCTGGATTCCAAGGTTTTTGGTATTGCGATGGGGCTTTCGCTATCCAAGGCCGTGTCAGGGCCGTTCGCCCAGTTTCAAAACTGCGAAGCAAATGAAGATTCGCTTACTACCGTAGTGCTCAAATTGATTCAGAGGAACCCTAATGCTCGACCTCGGGAGCAGGCTGTACGAAAGCAAGTAGGTGCCTTCCTCGGTGAAATTTCTCCTCTTCTTAATCAGAGGCAAGGCACCGAAGAAGAAACGAAAGAGGATATGGATGCAACAGCAGTCGCAAAGCTGTTCGAAGAGGTCAAAATTATGTTCCGGGACCTTCCTTCTAAGGTGCAATCCGAACTGCGGGGCCATGGCGTCTTACGCAGGCGTAGAAAGTTTCATCCAATGATGTTTGAAGAGATATTTCACGTGTCACATATGGAGGGCGCCAGCCCTTCACTTCCATGGCTCATGCTAGCATCGATTCTTCGAGAAGATGTCCCCTGGGTTGCCGATGCAGCAGTAGAA
>DASWQX010001169.1:0-2063 GCA_036403495.1 Thermoanaerobaculia bacterium | reverse complement strand
GCGCAGATCGGCCGGGACGTGGAGGCGACGCGCGAGTATTTCGCCCAACGCCGAAGGGTGGAACAAGAGACGGCCCCGGCCGCGTTGGAAGGGGAGTGAAGGCCGCCCACTGGGGGGCCCCAAGTCATTGAACGTTACCGGAGAGGAAGGAATCATATGGCCAGTGAAAAGATCCTGACGGTCACCGACGACAACTTCGAGGCCGAGGTGCTGAAGTCGGACAAGCCGGTGCTGGTGGACTTCTGGGCCTCCTGGTGCGGCCCCTGCCGCGCGGTGGCGCCGGTGCTCGAACAGATCGCCGAGGAGAACGACAGGGTGCTGATCGCCAAGCTGAACGTCGACGAGCAGCAGAAGATCGCGTATCAGTTCCAGGTGTCGAGCATCCCCACCTTCATCCTGTTCAAGGACGGCAAGATGGCGGACCGCATGATGGGCGCCATGCCCAAGCCGGCCTTCGAGAAGTTCATCGAACGCAACATGTAGTCGTGACGATCGCCCGATGAAGGCCCGTCTCGACGCGCTCGCCGCAGGCCTCGCGGAGCTCGGCTGCGAGGCCCTGCTCGTCGTCGCGCCGTCCGCCGAGGACACCGACCTCGCACCGTTCCTGCTCGCCCCCGTCCACATGGGGGAGTGCTTCCTGCTGCTCCCCCGCGGCGGCGAGCCCCGCCTGGGCTTCCTGACGCTGATGGAGCGAGAGGAGGCCGCGGCGACCGGGCTCTCCCTGATGACCCCCGACGACCTCGACATCTCCCGCCTCTCCAGCGAGCTGACGGAGGCGGGGCCGTTCCTCGCCCGCGTCTGGGGGAAGGCGCTGGAGCTCTGCGGCCTGACGCCCGGCCGGATCGCCCTGGCCGGCCACGGTCCGGCGGGCACCATCCAGGGCGCCTGCTCGCTGCTCGCCGCCCAGGGGTGGGTCTGGGTGCCGGGCAACTCCCTGGTCTTCGCCTCGCGCCAGCGCAAGGAGGCGCCGGAGCTCGCCGGCATCCGCGAGGCCGCGGCGGCGACCTGCGAGGCGATGCGGGCGGTGGCGGCGCTGCTGGCCGCGGCGGCGCCGGACGCCGCCGGCGAGCTCCGATTGGAAGGCGAGCCGCTGACGGTGGCCCGTCTGCGGGCCGAGGTGGCGCGGGTCTTCTTCGCCCGCGGGCTGACCCAGCCGCGAGGCAACATCCTGGCGCCGGCGGAAGAGGGAGCGGTCCCCCACAACGCCGGCACCCCCGAGCGCGTCCTGCGGGCCGGCGAGTCGCTCGTGGTCGACCTCTATCCCCGCGGCCGGCTGTTCGCGGACTGCACGCGCACCTTCTGCGTCGGCGAGCCGCCGGAAAACCTGGCGCGGGCGCACGCCCTGGTGCGCTCTGCCGTGGAGGACGTCCATCGCCGCGGAGTGCCCGGCGTGCGCGGCTGGGACCTCCAGGAGGCCGTCTGCGGCCTGTTCGCCGAGGCGGGGTTTCCCACTCCGGTCTCCGACCCGGGGACGACGCGCGGCTACGTCCACAACCTCGGCCACGGCGTCGGCTTCGACCTCCACGAGTTCCCCACCTTCAAAAAGGGCTCCGGCGGCGAAGGCGTCCTCCGCGAGGGAGACGTCTTCACGATCGAGCCCGGCGTGTACGAGCCCGCGGAAGGCTGGGGTATACGCATCGAGGATCTGGTCCATCTGGGACCGGACGGTCTGGAATCCCTGACGCCGCTGCCGTACGACCTCGATCCCCGCGCCTACTTGTAGATCCGCAGGGTGATCATCTCCGCCGTCCACTTCTCGGCCGGGAAGTTCGGCACGGATCGGTTCCTGGCGTCCCGGTCCCCCTCGATGACCTCGGCGAACGAGACGTCCGATTCCAGAAATCGCAGATCCCGGTCCGGCAGCGTGGTGCCCACGACCACGAGGCGGTCGACGACGGACGATTTGTCGACTCCCACGGCGGGATCGAAGGGGCTCCCCAGGATGCCCTCCCGCCAGACCACCTGCGGGGAGCCGGCCGGCACCTCGACGTCGCCCAGATACTCGACCCGGCCGCTCCCCGTGCAGTTCAGCACCGTCACATAGAGCAGGCTGCCGGACCGGT
>DASWQX010001168.1:0-4272 GCA_036403495.1 Thermoanaerobaculia bacterium | reverse complement strand
TCCTCTATATCGGGGGCGCGGCGGGCGGGATCTGGAAGACGGCCAACGGCGGTACGACCTGGACGCCCGTCTTCGACGAGCAGCCGGCGCTGTCGATCGGGGCCATCGCCGTGTTCCAGGCCAACCCCGCGATCGTCTGGGCGGGGACGGGCGAGGGGGACATCCACGTCTCCGCCTCCTCGGGGGACGGCGTCTACCGCTCGCTCGACGGCGGCAGGACGTGGAGCCACCTGGGCCTGGAGGGCACCGAGCACATCGCCCGCATCGTCCTCCACCCCACCAATCCGGATGTGGCCTGGGTGGCCGCCCTCGGACCTTCGTACCGGGAGAGCTCCGAGCGCGGGGTGTTCAAAACTGAGGACGGCGGCCGGACCTGGACGAAGGTGCTGTTCGTGGACGGGAAGACCGGCGCCGCCGACCTCGCGATCGATCCCCGGAACCCCGGCAAGCTCTACGCGGCACTCTGGGAGCACCGGCGCTGGCCCTGGTTCTTCCGCTCCGGCGGCCCGGGCTCCGGCCTCTTCGTCTCGCTCGACGGCGGCCGGACCTGGGCGCGGCGAACGGCCGATGACGGCCTCCCCGACGGGGATCTCGGCAGGATCAAGCTCGCTGTCTCGCGCTCCAACCCGGAGGTGGTCTACGCGATGGTCGAGGCGAAGACGAGCGCCCTGATCCGCTCGGACGACGGCGGCGCCAGCTTTCGCACCGTTAACGCCAGCCCGAACCTGTACCTCCGCCCCTTCTTCTTCCCCGGCCTGGCGGTCGATCCGCAGTGGCCGAACCGCGTCTACAACTTGGATATGTCGCTGCACGTCTCGGACGACAACGGCCGCAACTTCCGCGACCTGCTCGGGGGCCAGAACATCCATCCCGACCTCCACGCGATCTGGATCGATCCCGGCGATCCCCGGCGGCTGATCCTGGGTTCGGACGGCGGCGTCGCCGTCAGCCGCGACCGCGGCCGGACGGCCGCGTTCGTCCCTAACCTCCCCCTCGCCCAGTTCTACCGGATCGCGGTGGACCAAGCGGTCCCGTTCAACGTCTACGGCGGCCTCCAGGACAACGGCTCCTTTCGGGGGCCGAGCGACGTTTGGGCAGCCGGCGGCATCCAGGACCGCGACTGGGCTTTCGTGGGCGCGAACGACGGCTCGACGACCCTGCCCGATGCCGTAGACCCGGACCTCGGCTACGCCATGTCGCAGGGAGGGGGGCTGCAGCGCTGGAACCAACGGACCGGCGAGATCAAGGACATCCTGCCCTCCGAGCCGGCGGGCCTGAAGCTCCGTTTCAATTTCACTCCCGGCTTCGCCCTCGATCCCTTCACGCCGGGCACCCTCTATGCCGGCAGCCAGGTCGTCCAGAAGTCGACCGACCGCGGCGATTCCTGGACGGTGATCAGCCCGGACCTCACCACCAATAATCCGGAGTGGCAGCACCAGGCGGAGAGCGGCGGCCTGACGCCCGACGTGGGCGACGGCGAGAACTTCACGACGATCGTCGCCATCGCTCCCTCGACTCTGAAGCCGGGGCTGCTCTGGGTGGGGACGGACGACGGCCGGATTCAGATCACCCGCGACGGCGGGGGCGACTGGACGAGCGTCGAAGCCCATCTCGGCGCCCCAGCCCACGCCTGGGTGGCGCAGATCCGCCCGTCGCGCTTCGACCCCGCCGCCGCCTTCGTGGTGCTGGACGATCACCGGCGCGGCGACGAGACGCCGTACGTCTTCCGCACCGACGACTTCGGCGCCTCCTGGAAGGCCCTGGCGACCCCGGACCTCCGCGGCCACGCCCTCAGCCTGGAGCAGGACCCGGTCGACCGCGATCTCCTCTTCCTCGGCACCTCCCGCGGCCTCTGGGTGTCGCTCGACGGCGGCCGGCGCTGGATGTCCTGGCGCCACGGCATTCCGGCCGTGCCGGTGACCGACCTCGCCGTCCACCCCCGGGATCACGACCTGGTGATCGCCACCTTCGGCCGCGGCCTCTACATCCTGGACGATGTCCGGCCGCTGCGAGGGCTGAAGCCCGCCCTGCTCGCCGAGCCGCTCCACCTCTTCCCGATCCCGGATGCCCGCCAGCACTGGACGCGGATCGGCACCAGCGGCCACGGCGCCGACGTCTTCCATGGCGAGAACCGTCCCTACGGCGCGCTGCTCACCGTTTCGGCGCCGGCCGGGGGCACGGCCGAGATCCACGTCGCCGACGCCGCGGGCCAGCGCCTGCGCACCTTCCGCTGGCCGCTCGATCCAGGAATCAACCGGTTGACCTGGGGTCTGGAGCGGGACGCCTTTAAGCTCTCGCCGCCCCCACCCAACCGCCCCCGGCCTCCTTTCCCGCCGGGCCCGGAGGTGCCGCCGGGGGTCTACACGGTCAGCGTGACGCTCGGCGATCACGAAGCGCGGCAGACCGTGCGCGTCCTCCCCGATCCGCGCTCGCGCAACACCGAGGCCGACTGGCAGGCACGGTGGAAGGCGGTGCTCCGCGCCGGCCACCTCCAGGACGTGGGGATCACCGCCGCCGTGCGCCTGCGCCAGACGCGCGCCGACGTCGAGACGGCCTCGGCGAAGATCGCCTCGGACGCGCCCCCGGCGGCCCGGCCCGCTTTGCAGAAGGCCGCTGCGGATCTCCAGGCGAAGATCAACGCCCTGGAGCGGCGCCTCCGGATCACCCCCGAGATGCCCCTCGGCCTGCCGCGCGACGAGCTGGTCATGGAGAAGGTCTGGGCGGGCGTGGACGCGCTCCAGACCTCGATGGACCCGCCCACCCCGGCCCTCCTCTCCCTGCTCGACCGCGGAGAGAAGGCGCTCGCCGACTATCTGGTGGACCTCAACCGCTTCTACGCCGGAGACGTGGAAGCCTTCCGGAAGCGGATCGCGGCGGCGGGGCTGGAGCTGGTGCCGGAGGCGGTACCGCTGCGGCTGGAGTAGGCACGGACGAGCAAAGACTGACACGGACGCACAAGGACACCAGGAACGGCATGTTCTTGTCCGTGTTGGTCGCTGTCAGTCCATGTTCGTCCGTGTGCTTTCCCTCACTCGTGGCGGATCGCCTCCAGCGGCTCCACCGACGAGGCTCTTTGGGCGGGCGCCCAGGTCGCCAGCAGGGCCACCGCCACCAGCAGCAGCGGCACGGCCGCGAAGGTCCAGGGGTCGGTGGGGCTGACGCCATAGAGCAGTGAGCTCATCAGGCGCGTCGCGGCTAGCGCGGCGACGAGGCCCACCGCCACGCCGGCCAGGATGATCCCCAACCCCTCTCGGAGCACCAAGCGGGAGATCTCTTCCCGGCGCGCGCCGAGGGCCATCCGCACCCCGATCTCCCGTGTCCGCTGGCCCACCACGTAGGAGATGACGCCGTAGATCCCCACCGCGCCCAGCAGCAGAGCGACCGCGGCGGCGATCACCAGGAGGAGCATGGTGAAGGTGGTCCGCACGATCGAGCGCGCCTCGAGGTCGCGCAGAGGCCTGACATCGCTGAGCGCCAGATTCGGATCGAGCGACCGGACCGACTCGCGGATGGGCCCGATGAGCCGGGAAGGGTCACCGTGGCTCTTGACCACCAGGCTGAAGCCGTGGGAAATCTGGATCTCGTTCGTTCCCGAGACGCGCAGCATCGGGTAATAGACGCGCTGTTCCGGCTGGTTCGCCATGGCGCGGACGCGGACGTCCCCCACCACGCCGACGATCGTGCGCCAGTCCGGCTTGTCGCTGGCTCCGAGGGCCAGCCGATGCCCGAGCGGGCTCTTCCCCGGCCAGAGGTGCTCGGCGAGGCCATGGCTCACCACGACCGCCTTCACCGCCGGATCGACGTCCTGGCGAGTGAAGGCCCGCCCGGCGATCACCGGGATCCCCAGCGCGTGGAAATACCCGGGGCTCACGAACCCGTCGCCGATCATGCTCATCACCTGGCCCGGCGGCTGCGGGAAATCCTCGAACGTGTAGCCGGTGCTGCTGTCGCTGCCGCCGAGCGGCAGGGAATCCACGGAGGCCGCGCTCACCACGCCCGGCAGCGCCCGCACCCGCTCGAGGAGCTGATCGATAAAGCGGAAGACCGCCGGCGCGTCGCGATAGTCGGCGTCCGGAAGATCGAGCCGCAGGGTGAGGACGCCGCGGGAGTCGAAGCCGGGGTCGACGCCGCGCAGTTGCCAGAAGCTCCGCACCATCAGCCCCGAGCTCACCAGCAGCACCAGGGCGAGCGCCACCTGCACGGCCACCAGGACGTTGCGGGCCCGCAGGCTCCCCCGTCCGGCGGTGCCGCCGCGCCCCCCCTCCCCCAGCG
>DASWQX010001167.1:0-3658 GCA_036403495.1 Thermoanaerobaculia bacterium | reverse complement strand
CGTCATATCAGGATCCTTCCCAGTCATCGAACCCCATCGCCGGACGGCCTTTCATTTCCTCGTCCCCCGCGGAATCCCTCTCGTCCCACGGAAGTCCCGCTCATCCCGGACCCGTTGGGACGGCTGCGCGAGTGAGCCACTCTGAAGGCGAAGGACGAACCTGCGGAGGATACCCGAACATGAACGCAACGATTCAGCTCTCCCCCACCGGCGAACGCGGCGTGCCGGTCCGTGCCGGCGCCGATCTCGTGACCGGCCGCGAGATCGCGGCCGCCGGTCTCGGCGTGGTGCTGCTCCTGGCCGTCGTCAAGATCGCGCTTCACCTGGCCACCACCGGCCTTTTCGGCTACGGCTTCTTCATCGACGAGCTCTACTTCCTCGCCTGCAGCGAGCATCTCTCCTGGGGATTCGTGGACATGCCGCCGCTCTTCCCGGCGATCACGGCGCTGATCCGCGCCACCCTCGGCGATTCGCTGCTCGCCGTCCGCCTGCTGCCGGCGCTCTCCGGCGCCGCGCTGGTCCTGATGACCGGCCTGATCGCCCGCGACCTCGGCGGCAGGCGCTTCGCTCAAGGGATCGCGGCGCTCGGCATCCTGACCGCGCCGATGTGGATGCTGATGCACAGCATCCACACCATGAACGCCCTGGATCAGATCTTCTGGACCGCCGCCGCCTGGGTGGTGATCCGGATCGAACGGGACGGCTGGGAAAGGGGCTGGCTCCTCTTCGGCGCCCTCTGCGGCCTCGGGATGCTCAACAAGCACACCATGGCCTTCTTCGGCGTGGCGATCGTGGCGGGGCTGCTGCTCACCCCGGCGCGCCGGGCCTTCCGCTCGCCCTGGCTCTGGCTCGGCGGCCTGCTCGCCCTGCTGATCTACCTGCCGAACCTGGTCTGGGACGTCCGGCACCACTTCCCCCACTTCGAGATGCTGGCCAACATCAGGGCCGACGGCCGGGACGCGCAGCTCAACCCGCTGCAGTTCATGCTCCAGCAGGCGGTGGTGTTCAACCTCTTCGCCCTGCCGCTCTGGGTCGGCGGCCTCGCCTGGTTCCTGGGCGACCGCGAGGGGCGGCGCTGGCGGGCGCTCGGCTTCGCCTATCTGGCGGTGATGATCGAGATGTTCCTGTTCGATGGCCGCATCTACTACCCGGCGCCGGCCTACCCGATGCTCTTCGCTGCCGGCGGCGTGGCCCTGGAGAAATGGATCGGCGTGCGACGTCTCGTCAAGCCGGCCTACGCTTCCGTGCTCGCCCTCTCGGGCGCGGTGCTCGCCCCGCTCTTCGTGCCGCTGCTGCCGCCGGAGACGATGATCCGCTATTCGAAGGCGATCGGCATCTCGCAGCCGAAGCTCGAGAACCACCGGATGGGGCCGCTGCCGCAACTGATGGCCGACCGCTTCGGCTGGCCGGAGATGGCGGCCGTGGTGGCGCGCGTCTACCGCTCCCTGCCGCCGGAGGATCAAAAGCGCGCCGCCATCTTCGGCCAGAACTACGGCCAGGCCGGCGCGATCGACCACTTCGGTCCGGCGCTCGGCCTGCCGAAGGCGATCAGCGGCCACCTGAGCTATTTCCTCTGGGGGCCGCGGGGCTACACTGGGGACGTGATGATCGTGATGGACGACAACCGCGCCAGGCTCCTGGAGCTCTTCCGCAGCGTCGACTACGGGGGGCGCGTCGAGCACCCCTATTCGATGCCCTATGAGCACTTCGACGTCTGGATCTGCCGCGGTCCGCGGCAGCCGCTGGCGGCCTTCTGGCCGGAGCTGAAGAAGTACCGGTGAGCGGATGAGGACGCGACGCACCCTCCTCCTCTGGCTCGGCTCGGTCGTCCTCCTTGGGCTCCTGCTCTTCGCGTACCGGCATCTGGAGGTGCTGGCGAACCATGGCACGGAGTCTCCGCTCAGGCCGCTGATCAACGAGCTGACGGGCGCCTTCGCCGTCGGGCTGATGTACTTCCCCGCCCGGCGGCTGGTCGGCCGGCTGCCGCTTATCGGCGGCACCTGGCCGCGCCGCCTGCCGGTCTACCTGATCGTGATGCTCGTCCTGGCGGCACTGGTGACGACCGTGATCTGGGGTTTCCGGACGCTGATCTATCCCCTCGCCGGACTGGGGCCGTACGACTACGGCGTGATGCCGTTGCGGTACTTCATGGAGCTCCCCATCCAGGCGGTCGCGTTCGCCCTGACCGTCTGGGGCATCCACGCCTGGAACGCTCTCGATGCCGCGCGGCGGCGGGAGCTGCGCGACGCCCGGCTGGCGGGGAACCTCGCCCGCGCCCAGCTTCAGAACCTGCGCCTCCAGCTCCAGCCGCACTTCCTGTTCAACGCCCTCAACACCATCTCGGCCACCATGTACGAGGACCCGGCCGCCGCCGACGAGATGCTGGGGGGCCTCGCCGAGCTCCTCCGCTCCTCGCTGCGCACCGCCCAGTCCGACGAAGTGCCGCTGGAAGAGGAGCTGGCGATCCTCGACCGCTATCTCGACCTCATGCGGGCCCGCTTCGGCGAGCGGCTGGCCGTCTCGATCGACCTCGACCCCGCCGCCGCGGGCGCCCTGGTGCCCTCGCTGATCCTCCAGCCGCTGGTGGAGAACGCCATCCGTCACGGCAACGCCGAGCGCGCCGGCCGCGGCGCCATCGCCGTGCGCGCCCGCACGGAGGGGGGCCGGCTGCTGCTGGAGGTCGAGGACGACGGCCCCGGGGACGCCCGGCGCAACGGCCACCGGACCGGCCATCGTTCAGAATCGGGGGTGGGCCTCGCCGCCACCGCCGAACGCCTCCGCATCCTCTACGGCGACGAGCAGACGTTCAGCGCCGGCGACGGCGCGGCCGGTGGGTTCCTGGCCCGCGCCACCCTTCCCCTGCGCAGGGCCACCGCGTCGTGATCCGCGCCCTCCTCGTCGACGACGAGCCGCCGGCCCGGCGCAAGCTCCGCGATCTCCTCGCCCGCGAGGCCGACTTCGAGATCGTCGGCGAGGCGGAGGACGGCCTCGCGGCGGTCGAGGCGATCCGCGCCGCCGATCCCGACGTCGTCTTCCTGGACATCCAGATGCCGCGGCTCGACGGCTTCGGGGTGATCGCCGAGGTGGGCGTCGAGGCGATGCCCCTGGTGGTCTTCGTCACCGCCTTCGACGAGCACGCCGTGCGGGCCTTCGAGGTCCAGGCGCTCGACTACCTCCTGAAACCTTTCGCGCCCTCGCGCTTCCAGGGCCTGCTGGCGCGCCTCCGCCAGCGGATCGAGCGGAAGCCCGACGATCTCGGCGAGCGGATCGGGATGCTGCTGGCGACCGTACGCCCGCCCGCCGCGGCCCTGCGCCAGATTCTGGTCGAGCGCGGCGAGGGGCGGCAGGCACTGCTGGCGGTCGCCGAGATCGACCTCATCCGTGCCGAGGGGAACTACCTCCGCTTCTTCGCCGGCGGCGACGAGACCCGGAAACGAGGCACCCTGCGCGATCTCGAAGAGCGCCTCGATCCCACTCAGTTCGTCCGCCTCAACCGCTCGGAGATCGTCCGCCTCGGCGCCATCCGCGAGCTCCAGCCCTGGTTCCACGGCGACGCCCGCGTGCTGATGAAGGACGGCTCGGTGCTGACGTGGAGCCGGCGGTACCGGGGACGGGTGGAGGGGGTGTTTTGAGGGGTGCGCCCCGAAAAAGGGACGCC
>DASWQX010001166.1:0-5450 GCA_036403495.1 Thermoanaerobaculia bacterium | reverse complement strand
TGGGGTTGGTACCGGCGTCGTCGTGATTGTAGCCTAGAACGTTCTAGTCCTGAAAAGCAACTAGTAACATCCAACTTGGGACGATTGAGGTATACTCCCCTGTATGGCCACCCGCCGCAGCTACGACGACGGATGCGCGTCGGCGCACGCGCTCGACCTCGTCGGTGAGCGCTGGGGCCTGCTGGTGGTGCGCGAGCTGGTCCTCGGCCCCAAGCGTTTCACCGATCTGCGGACCGGGCTGCCGGGGATCAGCCCGAACGTCCTCACCCAGCGCCTGGAGGAGCTCGAGCAGGCCTCGGTCGTCCGCCGCCGCAAGCTGCCGCCGCCTGCCGCCGCCTGGGTCTACGAGTTGACCGACTGGGGGCTGGAGCTCGAGCCCGTCATCATGGCCCTCGGCCGCTGGGGCGCCCGCTCGCCCCTCCTCCCCCAGGGCGCGGCGATGAGCGTCGACGCGCTCATCCTCTCCTTCCGCACCATGTTCGCTTCGGAAGCCGCCGCCGGCTTCGCGGCGACCCTGGAGCTGAGGTTCGGCGAGGATCGCTTTCACGCCGTCATCGTGGAAGGCCGGATGACCCTCGACCGCGGCCCCGCCAGCCATCCCGACGCCACCCTCGAAACCGATCCGAACACCCTGGCCGCCGTGGTCTATGGCGGCCAGAAGCTCGCCGACGCCCAGCGCGCCGGGAGCCTGAAGGTGGAGGGCGACAAAGGGGTGGTCAAGCGCTTCCTGACTCTCTTCCCGCTCCCCAAGCCGGCCCTCGCAAGTTACCAACTCGCGAAAGGCATCCTCTGAATCGACTTCAAGGAAGAAATCGGCAGTTACAAGTGATTTTGCAGGCAGCAAATACGCAGGTCCCGCCTGAGCCACCCTGCGCCACGCAAGAGTCATGGCATTGGCTCGTGTTGCAGGTCCCCGGATTGTAACCAATCGGACAAGCATGGACAGGTCGATCGATGAGCGCTCCCGAGGCGAGCAGGATGGCCACCAGAACGAGAAGGATTCTCTTCATGACGCTCTCTCCTTTGTGTAGGGCGATGAAGGCGGGAAGATCCAGCGCAGAATTCCCGCCAGTCCTGGCAGACTCTATACCAGGCCCTATTCATGTTTCAGCGAAGCCACAGAGCTGCCACCATCGCCAAGCCGATGATCGCGTAGAGCGCGCGGTACCGTGCCTGCAGGCGATGGATGCTCACGTAGGTGAGGCCCTCCGAGAGAGTCTTGAGCGACCAGTGCAGGTGCATGGGGTAGAGGGCGGCGAGGACCGCAAGAGGACGGGGAACAATCCCCTGGAGGGCCAGGAGGAGAAGGAGGGCGTAGGCCAGGGTGAAGAGGATCAGGCTGGCGGCGAAGGTGCGGCGGGGGCCGAAGATCACCGCGTTGGTCCGGATGGCGTTGAGGACGTCCCCCTGGTGGTCGCGGACCTCTTGAGCCAGGTGGCCGGCGGCGAAGGTCAGGCCGACAAAAGCGCCGATGACGGTGCCGCGACCGTCGATGGCACCTCCCAACGAGTAGCCGAGGAGGAAGTGGAGAGCGCCGCCGGCCAGGTGGGCTGCTGAATTGAGGAGCGGTCTCCCCTTCCAGTTGAAACGGGGCAGGGAGTAGAGGGCGCTCAAGGCAGCGATCGCCAGCGCCAGCCAGAGGGTGCTCGGGCCGAGACGGCTGAACAGGAGGAGACCCAGGGCCAGCAGGCAGGCCGCCAGAACGCCGATCTCCCTGCGGGCCACCCCGCGGACCGTGAAGACGCCGGCGGCCTTGTTGGGGTCGGCGAGGTCGGCGGTCAGACCGGCCCAGTCGTTGAGCATAAAGACGTGCGCGATCAAACAGACGTTGGCGAGGGTGAGCATCGCCAGCGCCTCGATGTTCGCCGCCGTGGGGTGGCGGATCGCGAAAGCGGCGCCGAGCAGGGGTGAGCCCTGGAGAACGAGGATCTCCGGCAGACGCAGGCAGGACAAATAGCGGCGCAGGCGCTCGCCGAGGGGAGCTCCGGTCGAGGTGATCGCCGGAACCGCGGAAGCTTCAGCCGTTCGCATGGGGATTCCCGAGGTGCGCATATTGTTGAGCAAGCCTTAGCCAGAGCGCATACCCGACGTCCTCCGACCAGTAGTATCGAGGGACCGTCGCGGTGAGATCATTGTGATAGAGGAGCGGCGGATTCTTTCGCAACAGGGTAAAGTCGTCCTCGGCAAGCTGGCGCAGCACCGTCCGGATCTCCGCCGCGCCGGCCGGTGGACCTCCGGGGGTCCGCGCGCGCCGCAGCCACTGGACGACGGACACCCAGATCTCCTGGCCTGGCACCGGCGTCCGCATCCGTGACTCGGGCAGCTTCAAATCGCAACCGGCACGCTGGAGGTCGGTCAGACGCAAGATCGGGACCAGCGGCGCCATTCGATAATAGACCCAGACCCGATCCTGGTCGACCACCGGGCGGAGAGCCGCGCAGAGCGCACGACCGGCCGGCGGCTGCACCTTGGCGAGCAGCAGCAGCACGTGCATCTGGATGGCAATGTCCGCAGGGTCCGGATCGCTGCCTGGATCGAGGCACTGGTAGGCTTCTCGTGGCGCGAGCCAGGTGCGGTAGAGCCCCTCGCGGGTGCGATATCGGTCGAGGGTCGCCAGAGCGGCCGGCAGCCGCCTGCGATCGGAATCAGGAGCGAGCCTCCAGGCCAGCGCCGTGTCGTCGGAGTCCGGCGTGATCGCGCACCCCAGGGTGCCGATGCCGGGAGCGTCGGGCAGGCCGTGATAGCGCACCAATCCGCCCGCCTCGATCTGGCCGGTGAGGTGCCGGCGGGCGCGCTGCAAGCTGTCGCCGAGACCGCCGATGACACCGGTAGCCGCCAGCGGATCGAGCAGGTCGATCAGGACGGCGGTGAGGTAGGTGTTCATCTCCTGGCGCGGCTCCTCGAAGCGCGCCGCTTTCGTGTAGGCGGTGAGCCAGTATCCCGGCCCCTGCTGATGCGCGCGGAGCCGCTCCACCGCCGTCCTGAACGCGGCGTCCAGATCCACGCCGGCGGCCCCTTCCGCAGCCAATACCGTCCGCACCGTCAGCGTGCGCTCCGCCAGGTAATACCCCTCTCCCTTTCTGGAGGCCCAGGCGTAGGCGGCCAGCTTGTGCTCGCCGGGAGCGAGGCCGGCCGTGGCGAGCGGGATGCGCCAGCCGGCGGGGCTCGCCTCGCGCAGCGCGCCGCGGACGTCGGGCCGGTCGAAAAAAGCCTGGGAGGCGACGGTCTGCTTGCCGTCGACGATCACCGCCACCTGCCAGGGCGTGGCGTGGCCGGCCAGTGCCCAGCCGGCGGCGACGACCTCCTGGCCGGCGGTGATCGCAGAGGTCGCGCGGTCGCCGGCGGTGGTGGTGGCATCGGTGGCCTCGAAATCGCCGCGCACTTCGGTCATCAATTCTGGCGGCGCGAGGCCCTGCCGCAAGGAAGCGACGAAGGGCGCGTTCCGCCAGTCCCACGCGGCCCGCATCTCGTGGGGGCCCCTGGGTATAGCGAAGATCGCGAGGTCGGTCACGCCGGTGTAGCAGAAGGCGCCGATGGCCTCGATAACGACCGCGGCGCCGACCGCGAGCCGAAAGCCCGTCCGGCCGAAGCCGCGCAGCGCGGCGACCACCGGCACCAGCAGCCACACGAGCAGCGGCAGGAGGTCGGTCATGTACCGCGCCCCCCAGGAGGTGCCGGAGCGCCAGTCGGCCTTGGCATAGAGCAGGATCTGGAGGACGACGCCGGCGCTCACCGCCAGGGTGAGGGCGCGCTCGCCGCGCTCGCGCGGCAGGTGCCGCCAGGCCAGGACGAGGAAGAGCAGGAAGGGTGAGAAGACCAGGAGTCCCCGCGTCGGACTGAACAGCACTCCGCCGAGGCCAGGAAGCAGGTCGTGCTGAAAGAATTTGGTTTTGCCCCTCAGCCCGTAACCGCCGGCAAAGTGATGGGCCACGCCGAGGTTGTAGAGCAGCACCGGGACCATCGGCAGCACCGACGCGCCTGCGAGGAGCACCGCCCGGCGCCGGCCGGCCCAGAAGAGCCCGTAAGCTCCGAGCACCGCCGAGAGAACGACGTCCGGCGGCCGGTTGCCGGCGATGAGCCCGCAAAGCAACCCCGCCGCCAGCGCCCGCGGCACGGTGCAGGGCCCGGTGAGGAGCAGCAGGAGGCTGATAATCAGGAGCTCCGCCATCCCGTGCTGCCAAAGGGCCTGGCTGCTGATCACCCAGGTGGTGGTGCCGAAGGCATATGCCAGGGTGAGGAGCAGTGCGACCGGCTCCGCGGCCCGGCGCCGCAGCAGCAGATAGAGGAGCGCCGCGGAGAGCGCCGCCACGAGCGAGGCGGAGAGCTTCTCCATGACCCGCGCCACGTGATCCAGCCGCACATCCGTCCAACCCCGCACGTGCAGGTAACCGACCGCGGGAAGGTAGAACGGCGCGAGGAGCACCGGCACCACCACGGGGTACTGCGAGATGACGTGGCCGCTGGGCAACGGCACCATCCAGAACGCCTTGCCGTCCCGCCCCTGGGCGGTCAGCGGCGCGATCGGATCGAGCAGGACGCTGTGGTACCGCCAGATCGAGAACGGCAGGTAGCGCGCCGGATAGGTATCGCCGGCGCTGATCGCCCGCCCGTTGGCGTTGTAGACCAGCAGGCAGACGAGCCCGATGAGCAGACTCGCCCAAAGCTCACGCCGGCCGCCAAGGACGGAGGTCATGGTTTCGTGCTCACTGGCTGCTGGTGTCCTGCGGGGTGCATCTCCACTACGGGGGTTTG
Source organism: Thermoanaerobaculia bacterium (assembly GCA_036403495.1). GTDB lineage: Bacteria > Acidobacteriota > Thermoanaerobaculia > Multivoradales > UBA5704 > DATARR01. The sequence goes on along the minus strand of DASWQX010001166.1, from coordinate 698 downwards.
TGGGAAGGTCGGAGGGTACCACAAGGCGCCGTCGTGACGTCCGTCCCGCGACGGTGCCGAGGAGGATGCCAGGAAGTGCGTTGACCGATCCGGTTCAGGTGCAAGGCGCTAAGTTTCGATGCCTTGCGGCGATCTGGCGGATTCGCCTTACTGCCAATCGTCCGGATCGACATGCCCCAGTTCCTCGCCGACCACGGCGTCGACCGACGCCACTTCGGCTTGGGTGGCCTGACCGAAGACGCTTCGCCAGCCGCGTTGCGATGAGCTTTCGGCAGTCTGGCGCTCCAGATACTTCTTGAGTGCCTCCGCCACAAAGGCGTCAAGACTTATCCCTCGCCGTTCAGCCGCGGCACTCGCTCGCTCAAAGAGGTCGTCTGGAAGTTCGAGGGTGGTCTTCATATCCCAGTTTGCCATTCTTATGGATGCTGTCAAGAGACAGGCTCAGGCCTCAGGTGGCCCGTGGGCTTCGGCTTCCTCTTTTTGCGCCCTTCTTTCCCTTCTTCTGTCGCTCATGGAAATGCTTAAGCTTGGCATACTCCTGATCAGTACCAATTTTTGCAAGGGCAACTCTGTAGCCGAATATCTCAAGTCGTTGCGCGGCATGTCGGAGAGATAGTTTAGCAAAAAACGGCAGATTTAGCGGTTTTAACGATTTGCTAACGATCGCGAGCACGACGCGCAATTCTTGCGTGGCCGGA
>DASWQX010001165.1:0-8768 GCA_036403495.1 Thermoanaerobaculia bacterium | reverse complement strand
GGCGTGGACCGGCATCCGCTTGCCGGTGCGCAGGTAGAAGGGCACGTCCTGCCAGCGCCAGTTGTCCACGAAGAGCTTGAGGGCGACGAAGGTCTCGGTGGTCGAATGGGGATCGACGCCGGTCTCGCCGCGGTAGCCCGGCACCTTCTCGCCGGCGACCAGCCCCGGCCCATACTGGCCGCGCTCGACGAGCTGATGGACGTCCTCCGGCTTCAGCCGCCGGATGGCCCGCAGCACGTCCACCTTCTTGTTGCGCAGCTCGTCGGCCTCGAAGGAGACCGGCGGCTCCATGGCGATCAGGCAGAGGATCTGCGTCAGGTGGTTCTGCACCATGTCGCGCAGGGCGCCCGAGTGGTCGTAGTAGCCGCCGCGGGTGCCCACCCCCTCCTCCTCGGCGACGGTGATCTGCACGGAATCGATGTAGCGCCGGTTCCAGAGCGGCTCGTAAACCGAGTTGGCGAAGCGGAAGGCGAGGATGTTCTGCACCGGCTCCTTGCCCAGGTAGTGGTCGATGCGGAAGATCTGCGACTCGTCGAACAGCCCGCCGAGGAAGCCGTTGAGCTCCTTGGCGCTGTCGAGGTCGTGGCCGAAGGGCTTCTCGAAGACCAGGCGCGAGCGCTGGGCGTCCGTGAGGCAGCCGCCGTCGTGGAGCTGGCGGGCGATGAGCTGCATCGCCGTCGGGGGGGTCGCGAAGTAGAAGACGCGCGTCGCCGGCTTCCCCGCTTGGGCGTCGAAGGCGTCGAGATCCTCGCCCAGGCTGCGGAAGGCCGCGGCGTCCGCGAAGTCGGCCCGGCGGTATTCGAAGTGGGTGGTGAAGATCTGCCAAGGGCCGTCCTCGGCCTTCCCCTGCCGGCTGAACTTGTCCACCCCGTCGCGCGCGTGCTGGAGGTAGACGGCCGTATCCTCCTCCTTGATGTCGAGCGCGATGACCTTGAACGGCTCGGCGAGCGACTTGTCCAGCCAGAGGTTGTAGAGGGCCGGCACCAGCTTGCGCCAAGCCAGGTCGCCGCCGCCGCCGAAGATGACGAAGGCCGTCGGATTGGTCGTTTTGTTCCCCACGCTCGCTTCTCCTTCTCCTAGACGGAAAGTCCCAACGCGGCGAAGGCCGCCCGCGTGCGGTCGAGGTCGCGGTGCCAGACCTCGTGCATCCCCATGCGACAGGCCACCTCGGCGAACATCAGCCGGTCGTCGACGTAGACGACCTCGTCCGGATCGGCCTGCGCGACGTCCAGGGCGATCCGGAAGATGTCCTCGTCCGGCTTGCGGAAGTGGACGTAGCTCGAGACCACGAAGATGTCGACGAGCTCCTTGAGGTTGAAGCGCCGGATGCGGTCGGTCGTCAGCTCCCGCCCCTCGTTGCTCACCACCACCACCTTGAGGCCGTTCTTCGCCTTGACCTGCTTGTACATCTCGATCATCTCGGGGAAGCAGCGCGCCTGCGCCAGCATGAAGTCCACCACTTGGTCCTCGGTGAACGGTCGCGGCTGCCAGAAGACGACCCGCTGGAGATAGACGGAGAGGCTGATCTTCCCCGCCTCATAGGTGTCGTAGGTGAGGTGGTGGCGCTCGTCCATCTCGTCGGGATCGATCTGGAACTGCGCCGCGACCTGCTTGCGCAGCCCGCGGTCCCAGCCGTTGGTCAGCAGCACGCCGCCGAGATCGGTGAACAGATGGGTGATGCTCATGGGGACGGATCTTGACACAGGAGCGGTCGCCGCCGCGCAACTCCGCGGCGAGCGGCCATCCGGCGGGCGGCGGTCAGTGCGCCTTCTGGCGCGCCTCGAAGCGGCGGATGAGCTCCATGGTCGAGGACCCCTCGGCGCCGGGACGCCAGGGGCGCCGCCAGGGCTGATCCTGAAGCCGTTGCTTGCGGCCGAGCATCTCGGAGAGCCTTCTGCGGTCGTGATCGACCTGGGGGGCATGCAGGCGGTCGAGGATCACGTCGACGGTCATCCGCCGCGCGGCGCTCGGGCCCAGATTCCTCGCCAGCGGATTGTCGATCGATCGAGTTCGCATGCTACCCCCATTTCTTTCTACGGACGAGCCGGCTCCGCCGTCCAACCGGGTTCCCTCGGTTAGACACCCGCCGCCGCTCTTCGGTTCCACGGCGCTCTCCAGCAGGTTTCAAAGAGGTATACGCCGCCGCCGGGAAAGAAGATCAGGCCCCACTCGAAAAACGCCGAGAAAAACGCCCGGCACCTGGAACCGTTGCACGACACGGCCCACGCTCCTCGCTCCCGCCCTTCCCCCCTCGCGTCCACCCTCCCCCACCCCCACTCCGGGCGCGGCATGCCCGTTGCTTCAGAAACTGGCGAAAGGAGGGATCACCCCATGCACGATCCTCGAGAGAATGCCTGGAAAGGACTCGCGGCCGGCCTCGCCGCCGGGCTCGCCGCGACGTACGTCATGACGCGGTTCCAGGAGCTGTCCGGAAAGCTGGAGAAGAAGCTGAAGCAGGAGGACGAATCGCACCATCCTCAGCACTCCGCCAAGCGCGGGAAGGAGGAGAGCGCGGAAGGCAAGGAACAGGGCGAGGACGCGACGGTCAAGGCGGCGACGCGTCTCTCCCGTACGCTCTTCCATCACGAGCTGAGCCGGCGGGAGAAGAAGACCGCGGGACCCGCCATGCACTATGGGTTCGGCATCCTCACCGGCGGCGCCTATGGGGCTCTCGCCGAGGTCACCCCGGCGGTCACACGGGGGATGGGGACGCCGTTCGGCACGGCGCTCTGGCTCGGGGCGGACGAGGTCGCGGTGCCGGCTTTCCATCTCGCCGGCCCCCCCTGGAAGACGCCGGCGTCGGTGCACGCGCGGGCGCTCGCCGCGCACCTGGTCTACGGCCTCACCACCGAAGGAGTGCGGCGCCTCGTGCGGCGCGCTTTCTAGGACGGCTCAGGAGCCCTTGAGGACGACCCGCTGGCGGAAGGTCGAGAAGTCGAGCCAGATCAGGCCGTCCTTGGCGGACAGGGATCGAGCGCGCTTGGGAAGGCGCAGCGCGATCATCGGATTCTCCAGGCTGGCGAGCTGCCGGCGCCCGAGCGATCGCGCAGTGCCGTGATCCAGGTCCACCTGCCAGATCTGGTGGGTCGGGTCGGAAGGGCCGGGTCCGGAGGTGACGACCTTCAGCGGGCCCGATGCGTCCCGCTGGTCCGCCACGGTCAGCGTGCGCGCTCCCGGGAAGGGGATGCGCCAGAGCCCGGCGCGGCCGTCGGGCGACAGCAGTCTCAGCTCCTGGCCGCCGGGGACGCGCGACACCAGGGCGATCCGCCCGTCCTTCAGGAAGGAACCCCGCGCTCCGCCGTCCCCGAGGACCGCCAGGACCGCGCCCGACCGCGCGTCGAAGAGCTGCAAGGTCTGACGGCTCCTCTGGAGAACAGCGCCGGCGTCCGGCGAAAGGCTCATCTCCTGCACCTGCGGCAATCGCGGCATCACCCCCGTCGGCACCAGCCGCGGCGGGCTGGCGATAAGGTCGAGCTCGAAGATGTCCGGACCGGTGGCGGGATCCCGGCTCAGCATCAGGTTCCTGGAACCGTCGAAGGCGAACTGGCTGTCGAAGATCCGCACCCGGTCGTTCCCCACGAAGGCCAGCAGGGGAAGGCTGCCGCCGCTGAAAGGCACCGCCGCCAGGAGGCGACCGCCGATCTCCTCGACCGTCAGGCGCCGGTCCCACGGGTAGATGGCGACGCGGCGGCCGTCCGGAGAGAGGGCGAGGCCGGAGGGAACCGCCGGGAGGGTGATCGAGGTTCGTTGCGGGCGCGCTCCGGGACGGGTCAGGTCGATCTGGTAGAGGACGACCGGGGCATAGGGGGGATTCTCGAGCTCCAGCCAGACCGCGCGCCGCCCGTCCGCCGAGAAGCGCATCCAGGAATCGAACGTGTTGTAGAGGGAGAGCACGCCGAAACGGGCCCGGATCGAGCGCCCGGTATCCACGTCATAGAGGAAGCTGGGATCATAGCCGGGGCGCCACTCCGCCGGTCCGGTGAACGCGACCCACCGGCCCCCAGGAGAGGCGACGATGTGGGTGACTCCCAGGAGGTCGTCCGGGCCGGCGGACAGGGTCCAGCCCGCGACGCCCATGAAGAGGAAGGCCGCGGTGAGAAGCACTCCCCAAAGGGACAGCGAAAGGACGCGGTGGCTGCGCCGCACATCCGTCCGGCCTTGCATCACCTGGAAGGCTCCGGCCAGGGCCAGAGCCAGCAGGAGGGCGACGAAGAATCCGATCTCCATCCAGGCCAGGATGCCGAGTTGGCCCAATCGCCGGCTCCAGTAGGTCAGCCGGAAGACAACCCCTTCGGAGTGCAGCCACCGTAGCGCTCCCCAGACCAGCCCCGCGACCAGCGCCAGCGCCAGGATGTCCAGCAGGGCCCAGACCGACCGGGCGCGGATGACGACGCTCACCGCGTGCGTGGCGAGGAGGAGCAGCAACAGGCCGATGGCCCAGGTGAGCACGAGGCTGACGCCGGTAACGCTGTACTCCCCGAGCCCCCAGACGCCATTGAGGTTGAAGCTGCCACCCGCCAGCAAGGCCGGCAAGAAAACGAGGAAGCCGGCTCCCAGCACCAGCATCAGGGCGGCGGCCATCTTTCCCGCCCAGACCGCCCAGCCGGCCAGAGGACGCGCTAGGTAAAAGCCGAGCCGCCGCTCCACCAAGTCGGACGCGATGACCGAGCCGCCCAGGAACAGGGCGAGGAGGACGGTCAGCAGCAGCGCGCATCCGAACGCCAGCGCCCCCTGGAGCTCGCCCACGCTCAAGCCCCCCGTCAACAGACCGGGGATGAGCGGCAGCACCACCGCCACCACCCCCAGCGCCAGGGACACGACACCGAGCAGCCGGCGCTCGAAGATCTCGCGGGTGAAAACGGCGGCGAACCCTCTCATCGGCCTTCCTCCACATCCCCGGTCAGGGCGATGAAGATCTCCTCCAGGGTAAGGGCGGAGACTTCCGGCTCGTCCGCGGTTGGCAGGCTCCGCTCGTCGTAGCGCGAGACGACCGCGTCGACCTCCCAGCCGCGCGAGGCGACCGCCACCGGCGCCAGCGCCGTCAGCCGCCCCACCGCCGCCTCCCGCGACTGCGGGAAGCTGATCCGCCGGAACCGTGCCTTCAGACCCTCCATCTCCTCGTCCAGGACGAGCTTCCCCGCCCGCAGGATGCCCACCCGGTCGGCGATCCGCTCGACCCCGGCGAGGTCGTGAGTGGTGATGAACACCGTCGTGCCGCGGTCGGCGAGGTCGCCGATCAGCTCTTCGAAGACCGCCTTCCGCGCCACCGCGTCGAGCCCCAGGGTGGGATCGTCGAGCACCAGCAGGCGCGGCGAGGACGCCAGGGCGAGAGCCATCATCACCTGCCCCTTCTGACCCTTCGACAGCTTGCCGAACGGGCTGTCGGGCGGCACGCCGAACCGCGCGAGCCGCGCCTCGACTCCCGCGGCGTCCCAGCGCGCATAGAGGCGCGAGCAGAAGCGGGAGAGCTGCCGCGCCGTCATCGCCGGCGGCGCGTCCGGGTCCTCCGGCACCACTCCGACTTCGGAGAGGATCGCCGCCCGTTCCCGCCAGACGTCGCGGCCGAGCAGCATCGCCCGGCCGGACGAAGGCTTCTGCCCTCCCAGCAGGCAGCGGACGAGCGACGACTTGCCGGCGCCGTTACGGCCGAGCAGCGCGTAGACCGCCCCCTCCGGAACCTCCAGCGAGACCTGGTCCAGGGCCAGCCGCTGACCGTAGCGGACGGTCAGCGCCTCCAGCGCGATCGGGTTCATTCTTCCTCTCCTTGCAGCAGGTTTCCGTCCGTCAGGCTCCGCCATGCCGTCTCGACCGTCGCCAGCGCCTCGTCGCGGCTGGCGCCCAGGGTCACCGCCAGGCTGGAGTAGCGCACCGCCTCCTCGAGCAGACGGGCACCGCGCTGAGAATCCTCGGCCACCGGCGGCGTCGCGGAGACGAACGTCCCCTCACCCCGCCGCACGCTGAGCACCCCCGCGTCGGTCAGCCGCTGGTAAGCCTTGAAAACGGTGGCCGGATTGACCTGCAGGTCGCGGGCGAGGTCGCGCACCGAAGGCACCACCGCCCCCGCCGGCAGCGCGCCGCGGGCGACCAGATGCTGCACCCCCTCCTCGATCTGCCGCCAGATCGGACGGGCGTCGCGGGGATCGATGCGGAGAAGGGGGGGCATGGCGGGAGGAGTGTACCATAGTTGCAATACACCTTGATTGCGGGGGGCGTCTTTCGCGGTACTTCGCGATACGATGCCCTCGCCATGCTTCTCCGCCGCGCCCCCGTCACCGTCATCCTGCTGGCCGCGATCGCGATCGTCTACGTCCTGCAACTCGTGATCGGCGACCGGGCGATCGAGCTCGGCGCCAACTACGGGCCGGCCATCCAGGCGGGCCAGTACTGGCGGCTGGTCACCAGCATGTTCCTCCACGGCGGCCTCCTCCACCTGGCGCTCAATGCCTGGGCGCTCTACCAGCTCGGCGCCCTGTTCGAGCTGCTGGTGGGCTCGCCGCGGATGCTGCTGGTCTACTTCGTCACCGGCATCGCCGGCTCGCTGGTCAGCGCCTGGTTCTCCAAGGTGCCGAGCGTCGGCGCCTCGGGGGCGATCTTCGGATTGCTCGGAGCCCTGATCGCCTTCCTCGCCCGCCGCCGCGGCGCGCTGACGCCGCAGGGGAAGGCGATCCTGATGCAGCTCCTGTTCTGGGCGGTGGTCAACGTCGTCTTCGGCTTCTCGGACCCGCAGATCGACAACTCGGCGCACCTCGGCGGCTGCGCCGCCGGCCTGCTGCTCGGCTTCACCCTGCCGGAGCGGCGCCAGCTTGCCCCGGCGCCAGGACCCCCCTACGGCGACGGCCGGTCGTTCCGCGACCTCTGAGGGTGGAATCTGACGCCCGGGTGTAACGGTTTGTTACAATGAGGCGTCCGGGGGCGAAAAGCTTCTGCCCGCCCGCCCTCTCCAACCTGTAAAGCCACGACGCCGCTCCCGGGTACCCCCCGACTGGGCACGACCGCGAGAGGCGAATCCGGAGGATTTTGCCGCATGGCACGACGAATGATGAACCGCCTCTACTACTTCACGATCGAGGACGAGACCATGCTCTCGGAGGCGTTCGCGACGCTGGAAAAAGAGGTCTACGCGATCACCTACAAGGTCGCCGGGACGGAGGACGTCTTCGTCACCACCAGCGAGACCAAGGACGCGATGGACCGCCACGACATCGCCTACAACCTGCTGGCCGAGGAGGACGGCGCCAAGATCGCCGTCTACCACTCGCCGCTGTCGCGCGAGGAGCTCGCCGACTTCGAGGACGCCATCAAGGCGCTGGCCCTCGCCTACCGCGCCATCGCCGTCGCCTGCGTCGGCGTCAACGGCGAGAGCAACCTCGGCTTCGACCTGTCCAACGGCGCCAAGGCCTACACCTACTTCACCGCGCCGGCCGGCCACACCTTCATCTGGCGGCTGTTCCGCGAGCGCGACGAGGCGGTGGACTTTCTGACCAAGCTCACCGCCGGCGAGAAGAAGGCGATCGAGTGGGCGGAGTCGATCCCGCTCAATTCGGTCAAGGAGCTGAAGTCCTATCATTGAGGTCCTGACCCCTTCGGGAGCCCCAGCCTGAGCGTCCTGCCCCTCTTCGAGCCGACCTACGGCGTCGCCCAGCTCTGCGGGGAGGTGAAGGACTTCCTCGGCGAGGCCTTCTCCGCGGTCTGGGTGGCCGGCGAGGCGCAGCGCGTGCGCCCGAGCGCCCGCGGCCACGTCTATTTCGAGCTGGTCGAGAAGGGGGAGCGCGACGAGATCGTCGGCAAGCTCGACGCGGTGATCTGGAAGGGGGACTTCCTCAAGGTCCAGCGGCTGCTCGCCGCCTCCGAGCAGAAGCTGGTCGACGGCGTCCAGATCCGCTGCCGCGGCGGCCTCGACTTCTACGCGCCGAGCGGTCGCCTGCAACTCTGCGTGCGGGAGGTCGACCCCGCCTTCACCCTCGGCCTGCTGGAGCGGCGCCGGCGGGAGACGCTGGCGGCCCTCACCGGCGCCGGGCTGCTCGAAGCCAACCGCGCCCTGCCGCTGCCGGAGCTGCCGCTCGCCATCGCGCTGATCACCTCGCACGGCAGCGCCGCCTACCACGACTTCCTCTCCGGCCTGGTCGACAGCGGCTACGGTTTCCGGGTGCTCTTCGTCCACGCCGCCATGCAGGGGCGGGAGGCCGAGCGCGAGGTGGTGTCGGCGCTGCGGGCGCTCGCCGGGATGGGGATCGACGCCGCCGTGCTGATCCGCGGCGGCGGCTCGCGCACCGATCTGGCGGCGTTCGACAGCCGCGCCATCGCCGAGGCGATCGCCCGCTCGCCGTTCCCGGTCCTCACCGGCCTCGGCCACGAGATCGACCGCGCCATCGCCGATCTGACGGCCCACACCGCTTTCAAGACGCCGACCAAGGTCGCCGAGTTCCTGATCGAGCGGATGGCCCGCGCCGACCAGGCGGTGATGGAGCTGCGGCGGGCCCTCGCCCGCGAGGCCCTGGAGCCGCTGCGCGCCGGCCGCGAGGCGCTCGGCCGCGCCGAGCGGGGGGTCAGCCTGGCGCGGATGCGCCTCGCCGCCGCCGGCAACCGGATCGACGAGCACGCCCGCACCCTGGCGCGGCTCGGCCGCAGCGCCCTGCGCGACGCCGGCCGGCACGGGGAGGCCTTGGGCGGCCGCCTCGCCGAGCTCGCTCCCCGCCGCCTCGCCGCGGCCGAGAGCCACCGCCTGCGCGCGGGAGAGCGGATCGCCGCCGCCGGCCGCGGTCGTCTCC
>DASWQX010001164.1:0-6811 GCA_036403495.1 Thermoanaerobaculia bacterium | reverse complement strand
ATTGCGCACGCGCTGCCGCGTTCGGGCGGAGAGGGTGAGAGGGAACGACAGGGCCGTTCCCTCCGGACTTGGTAGGGCTTACGGGATCTGGCAGTTGTTGCAGATAACGGTGGTGCAGTGCTGCTCGCCGCCGCTGTCGTGGCAGGTCGTGTAGTTCTTTTCCAGGCCCCCCCGCGTTCCCGGCTTGCCCTGCGTGCTCGAGACCCCGGCGAAGAAGTTCGAGGTGCCGGGCAGGAAGGTGTCGGGGACGCCGTCGCCGTCCGTGTCCACGCGCACGAAGCCCGCGGGCAGCGGTGCCACGGTCTTGATCCGCCAGGGATAATCGGCCTTGACCGGGAACCGGACTTCCAGCGGCATCTCGAGCGACTCGCGGCTCGTCCGGCCGACCGGCGTGAAGCTGACCTTCACGTTCAGCCAGAGGGGACCGGAGAAGGTGCCGCCCTGGTCGGTCTGGCGGCGGATGACCATCTGCGTGACCGGCTGAACGCCGTCGAGCTTGACGGTGGCGTCGAACTGCCCGCAGCCGGTCTCGAGCGGCGCGACGCTGCGGAGCGAGATGGCGCGGACCTGCGTCCGGGTGACGGCCACGCCGCGCTTGTCGAACACCGCGTCGTCCAGGCGCTGGACGATGGTGTCGGTGTTCCCCAGGGCCTTGACGTTGTCGGTCACCAGGGGAACCCCCTGGAACGCAACCTTGGCGGTGAAGGGCGCCGAGCCGGGGCAGAAGAAGCCGGCGGGGATCGGAGTCCGGGCGAAATCGACGAAGGTCGAGCCGTCGCCTTTCGTCGACCAGATGTCGATCCCGTTCTGAATGGCCCGGTCCGCCGCGAAGGCGGACGTGGCGCAAGCGGAGAGCAGCAACGCGATCCCTACAGAACGTACTCGCATGGACACCTCCTGGAAAAGTTTACTTCCACCTATACGAGTGCTCAGCAAGCTTGAAAACGCGCTTCTCCTCACCGCCGCTTACCGCCGGCTACCGCCGGCGGTCCTTGTACCCTCCCCGCGGCCGGTCTTCGGGGGGGCGGCGGTCGCGGCCCCGTTCGTGCGGCTTGCCGCCGTCGGGAGTGGCGACGCGGATCCCCACCGGCCGGCCGCGGATGGTGGCGCGGGCCATCCGCTGCAGCACCTGGTCGCGGAACTGCGCAGGGATCTCGACGAAGGTGAAGTCGTCGTAGATGTCGATCGAGCCGATCGCCTTGCCGGGCACCCCCGCCTCGTTGGCGATGGCGCCCACGATGTCCCCGGGGCGCACGCCGCCGCGGCTGCCGGCGTCGATGAACAGGCGCACCATCCCCTCCTCGGTGCGGGCGACCCGCTCGGGGGCGGGCTCCACCTCGACCTCCAGCGGCTTGTCGCCGCGGGCGAGGCGGGCGGCGGCGGCGGCGATCTCGGCGAGGTCGAGCCCCTCCTCCACCAGCTCCTCGACCAGCGAGAGGTAGAGGTCGAGGTCCCCCTCCTCGATGGTGGTCCGGATGTTGTCCTTGAACAGGGCGACCCGGCGCGCCGCCACGTCGGCCTGGGTGGGCATCTTCATCGGCGTGATGCGCTGGCCGGTGTAGCGCTCGATCTCGGTCATCATCCGCCGCTCGCGCGGGGAGACGAAGAGCACGGCGACGCCGGAGCGCCCGGCCCGGCCGGTGCGGCCGATGCGGTGCACGTAGGCTTCGACGTCGTTGGGCATGTCGTAGTTGATGACGTGGCTGATCCGCTCGACGTCGAGACCGCGGGCGGCGACGTCGGTGGCCACCACGATCTCGACCTGCCCCCCTTTGAAGCGGCGGATCACGGTCTCGCGCTGCGCCTGGTTCATGTCGCCGTGCATCGACTCGGCGGCGTATCCCCGCCCCTGAAGCCGCTCGGTGAGCTCGGCAGCGCCGTTCTTGGTGCGGGTGAAGATCAGCACGGCATCCGTCTGCTCGGTCTCCAGGATGCGCGCCAGGGCGTCCAGCTTCTGCTGCGGCGAGACGTGGAGGTAGCGCTGCTCGATGGCGGGCACCGTCATAGTCTTGTGCTCGATCTCGACCCCTAAGGGCGTGCGCAGGTGGCGCTCGGCGATCCGCCGCACCTCGCGCGGCAGGGTGGCCGAGAAAAGCGCCGTCTGCCGTCCCGCCGGCGCCTGCGAGAGGATCCACTCGACGTCCTCGATGAAGCCCATGCGGAGCATCTCGTCGGCCTCGTCGAGCACCACGACGCGGACGGCGTCGAGGCGGAGCGAGCCGCGGCGGAGGTGGTCCATGATCCGTCCCGGCGTGCCGACGACGACGTGGACGCCGCGGTCCAGCCGCTTGAGCTGGAGCTGGATCGGCTGGCCGCCATAGACCGGCAGCACCCCGACGCGGCCGAGGAACTTGGAATAGGAATGGATCGCCTCGGCCACCTGGATCGCCAGCTCGCGGGTGGGCGCGAGCACCAGCGCCTGCACCTCGGGGATGGCGAGGTCGATCTTCTCCAGGATCGGGATGGCGAACGCGGCGGTCTTGCCGGTGCCGGTCTGCGCCTGGCCGATCAGGTCGCGCCCGGCCAGCATCGGCGGGATCGTCTTTTCCTGGATCGGCGTCGGCGTCTCGTAGCCGATCTCGGCAATCGCTTTCAGGATCGGGGCGGAGAGCCCCAGGCTCTCGAACGTCACCGCGTCTCCCTCTTCGTTTTCGTCGTCTGCGGGCATCGATCTCCTCCGGCTTGGCACTCTATCGCGTTTGGCCTTACGATGGTCCGCGACAGGAGACGAGCGCCATGGCTCTCCACGACCTACCCCGCAAGCCACTGACCTACGAGGACTATGTCCTCTTTCCGGACGACGGGAACCGGCATGAGATCATCGATGGAGAGCACTACGTGACGGCGGCGCCGTTCGTGCGGCATCAACGGATCGTTGTTTATCTCACGGTCTCCCTGGGAGGCTTCCTGCGCCAGCATCCTCTCGGGGAGCTCCTGGTCGCTCCGACGGACATCGTCCTGTCTCCCCACGACATCGTCCAGCCGGACCTCCTCTTCATCTCGAACGAGAGGGCCGCGATCACCAAGGACACGAACGTCCAGGGAGCGCCGGATCTGGTGATCGAGATCCTCTCCAAGTCGTCGCGCCGCCTCGATCAGATCGTCAAGCGCGGCGCCTATGAACGCTGGGACGTCCGCGAGTACTGGATGCTCGATCCTTTCCGGAAGGGCGTGGACGTCTGGGAGCGGACCGCCGGAGGGCTCCTTCGCAGCCTCTCCGCCGCCGCGGGGGAGGTCCTGACCACCCCGTTGCTCCCTGGTCTCGAGATCCCGCTGGCCGAGGTCTTCAAGGACTAGCCGCTCTTTGTCCGGTGCCGCCATGCTACCCTCCCGGCATGGCATGGATCACCGCGACGACCCTCGACGACCGGAGCGCCAACCTCCAGACCCAGCAGATCGCCGCCATCCTCGAACGGGTGCCGAAACGGCCGCAGGACGGCAGCGTGGTCCTCCTCGCCGGCGGCGGCGAGACCCTCGAAGTGAAGGAGAGCCCTGCGGAGCTGCTGCGCGCCGCGGACAGCGAGGAGCACCCGGAGAACTCCCTCCCCCAGGCCGGCAACATCTGGTGAGCTTTGGGGGGATACCCTGAGCGGCGATCTCCTCTACAATCGATCTGACGGTTCTCTTCAGCGAGGTCGGGATCGATGCCAACCCTCTGCCGGGCCTTGATACTCGCCGCCGTGCTCGCCCTGATCGGTGCGCTCGTGAGCCTGGGGGACGTGACCTCCCACCCGCGGCCGATCCATTTCGAGAAGGGCAAGGCCTCCGCCGTCGTCCAGGGGGTCCTCCCCAAGGTCGACGACGGCGCGCCGCGGACCGCCTCTCCCCAGGAGTACCTCCTCTACGCCCGCGCCGGCCAAGTGATGACCATCCGCTTCACCGGCCTCGACCAGGGCGCCGCCTTCTCCATCTCCTGCCCGGGGGGCGGCAGCCTCGACGTCGGGCGGTCGCCCGTCTGGTCCTCCGTGCTGCCGGTGTCGGGAGATTACCGGGTGGTGGTCGAGCGGCGGCGGCAGGGGGCGCCCGTCGTCCCCTACGCACTGGAGGTGGGGGTCGCCGGGAAGGCCGGACCGGTCGAGGCTCCCCGCGGGGTAACGGGGTTCTACCAGCTCGGAAAATCGGGCTTCCCCAGCCTCGAGGTCCTGGAGCTGCCGGAGGGGCAGATCAAGTTCTTCCTCTACACCCAGTGGGGGGGCGTGGTGAGGAACGGACCGGCGCAGACCCGCGAGATCTCCGGGACGGTGCCGCTGCGCGACGGCACGGCGGTGCATCAGGTCGGGGCGTGCAAGCGAACCCTGAGCTTCAGCCGCAACGGCGTGCGCATCCTGGAGGAGGGCCGCTGCGGCGCGCAGGAGGACCTCGCGACCTTCGACGGCGCCTATCGGAAGGTCAGCCCCTGCGGGAATCCCGCGCTGCCCGCGATGCCAGCGATCCCGGCGACGCCCGCGACGGCGGGTCAGGCCGTCGAGGGCGGCGCCTAGATCTAGCTCAGGGAGGGGGCCCGAAGCTGCTCGGCGCGCTGCCGGCCCTCGGGAGTGAGAGAGACGGACTGCGGGATCTGCAGGCTCGGCGAGGGGCCGGTCCAGACCACCAGCCCGGCCCGCTTGAGGTCGAAGATGTCGTCGGCGATCACCCGGCCGCCATCGCTCCGGCTCGCGTTCGGTTGACCGGCGTCGTCCAGCCAGACCTCGACGTCGACCCCCCGGATGAGGGCCAGCAGGAGATCGCTTTGAGAGCGTACGTGAGGCATGCCCCTATTCTACCTTGCGGCCCCGCCGGCTGTCCGGCCCTGTCCGGCGATATAAGCTCGCATCCATGGACGACCTTCCCGACTGGCTCTTGGCGCCGCTGCTCCGGCCTGGAGAACGGCCGCCGGGCGCTCGCCGCGCGAGCCGGCCGCCTGAATCCTCTACCGCTCGCGGGCGTCCAGCTCCGCCACCAGCTTTGGCGGCGCCACCCGCCGGTAGGCGTCCTCCACCAGGTCCGCGACCTGGTCCCAGTCGACCGCCACGTCCAGCCGCACGCCGAGCCAGCCGCGGTGCCCCACGTAGGAGGGAATGAAGAACCGGTCGGGAGCCGAGCCGACCAGCGCCTCCTGCGCCCCGTCCGGCGCCGCGCACCAGAACCCCAGGCGGTCGTCGTGGTGATGGTTGGCGTACATCACGAACGTCTTCTTGCCGCGCACGAACCAGGTCGGCTCGCCGTGGCTGATCCGCTCGGTGGTCTCCGGCAGGGCGAGGCAGAGGCGGCGCAGGGTTTCCAGGGGATCGTTGGGCATGCGGGGATTCTGGCACGAGGCGGGGGGCACGCGGGACACTCCGATGTATACTCATTGTAGAGTCGAGGTCAAAGCCATCATGAAGACAAGAGTTCAGATGTGGGGCAACAGCCTGGCAGTCCGGATCCCGAAGCCTTTCGCGGCTCAGGCAGGCCTGGAGCAACAGTCGGAGGTCGACGTGGCAGTCGTCGACGGAGCCCTGGTCATTACTCCCTCACCCGCACCGGTCCTGAGCGATCTGCTCGCCCTGGTGACGGACGAGAACCTCCACGGCGAGATCGACTCCGGCTCTCCCGTGGGACGCGAGGTCTGGTAGCCATCCATGGCCGCCTACGTCCCGGACCGTGGCGACGTCGTCAGAATCTCCTTCAATCCCCAAGCCGGTCAGGAGCAGGCGGGCTGGAGGCCGGCTCTCGTCCTGTCCCCCAGGGCCTACAACGCCCGAGTCGGCTTGGCCCTGTTTTTCCCGGTAACCAGCCAGGTCAAAGGCTATCCCTTCGAAGTGCAGATCCCCATAGGGTACCCTGTCACGGGCGTGATCCTGTCCGATCAGGTCAAGAGCTTCGACTGGCGGACGCGGAAGGCGGAGCTCTGGTGCAGGCTCCCTCTGGCCACTTGCCAGGAGGTGCTTCAGAAGCTCCATACGCTGCTGGCCTGACCATATGACCCTCTCTGCATGCCTCGCGTACACTGCCTTAAGAGCCGAATGGGCATCGTTTGGGAGCTGTCATGAAGAAGCGGCTTGGCCGGATAGCTCTTGCCTCTCCCAGGAAGAGCAGGGCGTATGGCTTAGCCACTCTCACGAGGTGTAGCGACACCAGATTTTGCGCCTTGACTAAACGCCCAATTTGTCAGTATACTGCCGTATATTATATCGATCCATAGAGATGAGATCAATAATCCGCTGGGCAGGAAGTAAGCGCCAGATCCTGAAGAAATTGCGTCCGTACTGGTCGGATGCTTACACTACCTATATTGAGCCATTCGCAGGATCTGCATGCTTGTTTTTCGACATTCAGCCTTCCACTGCCATCCTTGCCGATCTGAACTCAGAGTTGGTTCTGTCATATATCGCGCTCAAAGAGAATGTAGAACTGGTTCTCGAACACTTCAAAAAACTCCGGCCCGACAAAGAGACATATTACAAAGTAAGAGCCATAAATCCGGGCATGCTCTCAATGGAAGAGTTAGCCGCCAGGTTTATCTACCTTAATCGCTACTGCTTTAATGGCCTTTACAGGACTAACCTTGAGGGAAAGTTCAACGTCCCTTATGGGCCACCCAAACAAGCACTCCTCAACTTTGAGCAAGAAGTCAGATTGGCAGCAGTATTACTTCAACAGACTACACTTAAGGTTTCCGACTTTGAAAGCACGGTTGCCGCGGCCTGCCCCAACGACTTTGTTTATCTCGACCCTCCTTATATGGTACAAACTAGACGAATATTTAGAGAGTACTCGCCACAACCATTTTCCATTGCAGACCTTGACCGTCTCTCGGAATGCCTCTGTCACCTCGACGATATTGGCGCTG
>DASWQX010001163.1:0-5192 GCA_036403495.1 Thermoanaerobaculia bacterium | reverse complement strand
TAATCTCGTGGTTTATCGAACCGCGTACTGAATCTGGGATCGTGCTCGCCATGGCGAGCAACGCGCTTGGAAACCCAAGGAGCCGGGCGTCCGCCGGAGCCCGTTCTTTCTGGAGGTGAAGATGGCCCGTCTCCGTCTACTCGGTCTCGCCGTTCTCCTCGGTCTCACCGTCCTCCCCCTCGCGGGCTGCCGCGAAGCCGCCATCCGCTACAACACGCGCTACAACGCCCTCGTGCAGCAGGAAATGCCCCGGTCGATTCCGATCCCGGTCGACGGCGTCACCGCCAGCCGCCTGCAGAACACCTGGGGCTATGCGCGCGAGGGTCACCGGCACCAGGGGATCGACATCTTCGCCCCCCGCAACACGCCGGTGCGCAGCGCCACGGCGGGGATCGTCGAGACGAAGGGGATGCGGGGGCTGGGCGGGCAGGTGGTGACGATCAGCGGTCCGGGGGGCTACCGCCTCTACTACGCGCACCTCGAGGACTTCGGTCCGCAGGAGGTCGGCGACTGGGTCGAGGCCGGCGAGATCATCGGCACCGTGGGGAACTCGGGGAACGCCGCCATCTCCTCCACGCACCTCCACTACGGCATCTATGAGCCCTCCGGCAAGGCGGTCAATCCGTACCCCTTCCTGAAGGCGAGCCAACCGTTCGCCCCCCTGGCTCCGAGGGCGCAGGAGCAGACGGCGGCGAAGTAGTCCGATCGACACGCCCGGAGCCCGGGCGCCTCCGCAACCCGCCTGGAAAGCACCATCCGCCGTTGGTGCTATCCTTCCAGGCAGGTTTGCACAAATCATGAGCCGTCTTCCCGCCCCTTCAGGGCCCGGCCGCCCGAACGGGTTCACTCTTCTCGAGGCTCTGGTCGCGCTGGCGATTCTGGGGATCGCGCTGCTGCTGGGAATGCAGTTGCTGATCCAGGTGCCGCGCGTGGTGCGGCGGCTGGACGCCGAGCGCCAGGCGTTCCGGGCGATGGAAGCGACCCTGGAGAGCCTGCGGGCAAGCGGCGGCCCGGTGGAGGACGAGGAGCTCTCCCACTTCCGCACCGCCGCCGGCACTCCCGCGCCCGAGGAGCTGAAGGTGGCGGTGCACGTCGAGCCCGCCGACAAGCCGGGGCTCTACCACGTGACGCTCACCGCGTACTACACGGTCCTCAACGTCTCCTACAAGAAGCGGCTGGAGACCCTGTTCTGGAGATCGGGCTGATGAACCGCCACGCCGCGGGCTTCACGCTGATCGAGATGTCGATCGCCCTGGTCCTGCTGCTGGCGGGGCTGCTGATCGCCGCCGACCTGCTGATGGAGACCGCGCGGCTGTTCGCCGAGACGTCCGGCGAGGCGGTCGACACGCCGGTGCCGCTGGCGCTCGCTCGCATCCGCGGCGACATGGAGGGCGCCAGCGCGATCACCCCCGTGCTCACCGAGGAGGGCAAGCTCGACAAGGTGCGGATCCGGATGGTGGGCCAGGAGATCGACTATGAGAAGCTCGACGACTCGCTCTACCGGCTGGTGCTGCCGGACTCCGGCCTCTCCAAGGACCCGGAGGTGCTCTGGCACGGCGTGACGGACTGGACCTGCACGCAGGGGGGCACGGCGAGCCCGGTCTGGTTCTCGGTGACCTACCAGCGACGCTCCACCCCGCACTCGCCGCTGCCGGTGCTCCCCCTCTACCGCGGGCAGCTCGAGGAGTCGCGGATCGAGAAGTTCTACGTGCTGCCGCGGGGGAACGGCTGGTGAGCCCGGACCGCAGCGGCGAGGCGGGCACGGCGATGGTGATGGCGCTGCTGGTGCTCTTCCTGGTCTCGGTCTCGCTCGCCCTGCTCGCCGGCTCGCTCCAGCTCCGCATGCGGATGGTGCGCGAGGACGCCGAGACGATCATCCTCAGCGGCCTCTCCGACGCCGCCGTGGACGAGGCGATGGCCGGAATCGCGCAGGACCCCGACTACACCGGCGCGCCGGCGCACGACTTCGGCGGCGGCCAGATCGGAGCGCAGGTCCTGCGCTCGGGCTCCGCCCTCTACAAGGTGACCGCCACCGCCACCTACGACAGCCGCAAGCGCTCCGTCCAGGCCACGGTGGTGCGCAGCCTCGGAGGCGTTTCCATGGTCCAATGGCGGCGGCTCACCGGCTGATCCCGAACCCTACCGCCGGCCGAACAGCCGCGTCGCCCACTCCAGGATCGGCTCCTCCACGAAGTCCCGATGGTGGGCGCTCATGAAGTGGTCGATGTGGCCGAACGTGGGCTGGAGCTGGAAGGTCCTGTCGGTCGAGCCGAAGAGGGCGAGCTGGTCCGCCATGTAGGGCCCGAAGCCGCGGCCGGCGCCGATCGCCAGCACAGCGCCGTGGTAACTGCCGAGATTGGACGTGAACTGGGTCTCCACACCAGCCAGCGAGCAACTGATGTCGCGCACCAGCGACAGCGGGGAGTAGGAGTTGAAGCGGGCGATGTCGTCGTAGACCCGGGGCTCGGAGGCGTTGAACAGGCGGTCCTCGGCCAGGCTGCCGTTCATCAGCACGTAGTTGGGCGTCGGCATGGTGGCCGGGCCGGGGGTGGGAGTGCTAAGGATCGCCACCAGGGTCTGGTGGTTGGTCAGGTTGGGCGGAAAGAGCGGGATCGGGGTCAGGCCGCCGGGGGTGATGTCGGAGAGCTCCGAGGCCATCTTGATCACGTTGGTGCCGACGCCGTCGTACACGATGCCGGCCGCGAGCTGGGCCTGGAGGGTGGTGCAGTACCCCTGGTTGATCGTCAGCACCTGCGGGTTCCGGCTGTAGAGCATGCCTTCCCATTCGATGATGCCGTCCCAGTCGTTCGGATGGGCGTTGGCCACGGCGACCGCCAGGATGCCGCCCAGGGAGGCGCCGCCGGTGACGATGCGGGTGTGGGGGTGGAGGATCTCGATCTGGGAGCGGACGAAGGCGATGTCGTCCACCATCGAGGCGAGGTCCCAGGTGGCCATGATCGAGCAGTCGAGGGCGCCCGCTTCGCAGGTGCCGGCGGGGATCCCCTCGAAACGCGGAGAGTAGCCGTAGACGTCGAAGCCGCGGACGGCGAAGAACTCGGCGAGCGAGCTCCCCACGGCGCCGTTGGGATCGCGCTGTTCGTAGAAGCTGTTGGTGAGGCCGAGCGGCGGCAGGAAGAGGATCGAGCCGCGCGAGGAGTCGTCGCCATGGTCCCGGCGGTCCCGGTCGCCATGGCCATCCCGGGCGATGCGGATCATCTTGAAGCGGTCGAGCGGGTTGGTCCCCGCCTTGATGGTGTACTCGGTGCGGACGAGGCCATCGCTCCGGGTCTGGGTGGTGAGGGCGATCGAATAGGGGCCGGAGGCCAGGGCCGCCTGGGCCGCGAACAGGGCGGCGAGGACCAGGGGCAGGACACGTCGGATGTTCATGGATTCTCTCCTTCTTGGAGGGGAAACTTCTCGTGGGCTTCTATAGATTGCTGTGCGCGCGGAGGGAAGCAGGGGGACAGGCGGACTAGACTCTCCTAGTCCCCGCTCCGTATACAGCTTCGGACCGACGATGAAGAACGCCTTCCGCACGACGCTGCGCTCGCTGGCCCGCCAGCCCGGGATCACCCTGGCCGTGATCGTCACGCTTGCGCTGGGGATCGGCGCCGGCACGGCGCTCTTCGCCTATCTCGTGGCCTTCCTCTGGCCGGCCCTGGACGCCCGGGATGCCGACCGCGCCGTATGGATCTACGTCGGCACCGCCAAGGACCCGCGCGACGTCACCTCCTACCTTGACTACCTCGATCTGAAGCAGCGCCAGGACGCCGTCCGCGACCTGGTGGCGATCGGCAACTTCGGCGCCTCGGTAGGGGTCGGGCGCGACGTGACGTTCGCCTGGGGGCAGCAAGTCAACGGCGAGTATTTCCCCTTCTTCGACGCGCGGCCGGAGCTCGGGCGGCTGCTGCAACCGGCGGACGACCGGCTGGGGGCCGAGCCGGTGATCGTGGTCAGCCACGCCTTCTGGCAGGCGGTGCTCGGCGGCGACCCCAAGGCGGTGGGCCGCATCCTCCGGCTCAACGGCGCGGCCTTCACCCTGGTCGGCGTGGTGGGCCCGGGATTCCAGGCGCAGGGGCGGCCGACGCCGATCTACGTCCCGATCTCGCAGGCCGAGCGGTTGATCGGCCAGAAGCGCTTCGAGAAGCGCGAGGCCGGCTGGCTCTCCCTGCTCGGCCGCCGCTCTCCGGGGGTGACCCTGGATCGGGCTCGGGCGGCTCTCGACGTCGCCGGCCACGCGCTGGACGCCACAGCGCCCTGGAGCGAGGGGAAGAAGCGCCGGATCACGGTGCTGCCGGTGCGCTCGGTCGATCCCGAATCTGCCAACGATCCCTTCCTCGCCGCCGCCCGCGTCCTGATGGCGGCGGCGGTCCTCTTCCTGCTGCTGGGCTGCGCCAATGTCGCCAACCTGCTGCTGGCGCGGGCCACGGCGCGCCAGCGCGAATGGGGGATCCGCGCCTCGCTCGGCGCCGGCCGGTGGCGGCTGGCGCGCGCGGCGCTCGGCGAGAGCCTGCTGCTCTGCCTGGGAGGCGGCGTTCTCGGGCTGCCGATCGCCGCCCTGATCGCCCATCGCATGCAGGGCTACGTGCAGACCACCAGCGCCGGCCTGGGCACGTGGACGGAAGGGAGCGAATTCGTGCGGCTCGACCTGCGCGCCTTCGCCTTCGCCCTCCTCGCGGCCCTCGTCTGCGCCCTCCTCTGCGGCCTGGCCCCGGCCCTGCGAGCGCTCCGCGGCGACCTGGTGGCGCCGATCAAGAGCGACGCCGCGGGCGTTAGTCCCGGGGGTGGAGGAAGCGGCGGCGGGCTCGCGGGGCGCCGGCTGCTGGTGGTGCTCCAGGTGGCCCTCTCGACGATCCTGCTGCTCGGCGGCAGCCTGCTGGGGCGCACGCTGCGGCAGGCGCAGACGGTCGATCCGGGGTTTCAGCCGCGCCACCTCGCGCTCGCCACCCTCTTCGTGCCGCGGACCACCGGCATGGCGGCGATCGTCGGCATCTACCAGCGGGCCCTCGACGCGGTGCGCAGGGTGCCGGGAGTCACCGCGGTCAGCCTCTGCTACCAGCCGCCGCTGGCCGGCTGGAACCGCACCACGCCGGTGGTCCGCCACGACCGCGCGGGATCGACGGCCGAGGTGGCCTACAACCTCGTCGCGCCCGGCTACTTCGAAACGCTGGGGCTCCCGATCGTCCAGGGGC
>DASWQX010001162.1:0-8749 GCA_036403495.1 Thermoanaerobaculia bacterium | reverse complement strand
CTCGGCCACCAGCTCCAGTGCGTTCTCGAAGGTGAAGACGCCGGCGAGGACGGCCGCCGCGTACTCGCCCAGGCTGTGGCCGAGCATGGCGCGCGGCCGCACCCCCCAGGAGCCGAGCAGGCGGGCGAGGGCCACCTCCACGGCCAGCAGGGCCGGCTGGGCGACGGCGGTGCGCGCCAGTTGCCGCGCCGCCTCCGCCTCGCCGCCGGCCTCCGGGTAGAGGACGCGGCGGAGGTCGAGCCCCAGGCGGGGGGCGAGGAGCTCCGCGGCGCCGTCGATCTCGGCGCGGAAGACCGGCTCGGAATCGTAGAGGTCGCGCCCCATCCCGACGTGCTGCGCCCCCTGGCCGGGGAAGACGAAGGCCACGGGGCGCCCCCCCTCCGGCCAGCCGCCAGCCGCGCCCGGCGCCGTCAGCAGCCGCACCGGATCGCCCGCCGCCAGGCAGGCCGCGGCGTCCGCGGGATCGCGGCAGACCAGGGCTTCGCGGAGATCGAAGGCCCGCCGGCCGGTGGCCAGGGTGTAGGCGGCGTCCGCGAGATCGCTCGAACCTCCCGGATCGGCGCCGCCGAGGTGCGCCGCCAGCCGCGCGCCGGCCGCCGACAGGGCCTCCGGCGTGCGCGCCGAGAGGGTCAGGAGCTGCCAGGGGCGGGTGCGCAGGGGGGGCGCGGGGGGCGGCGCCTGTTCCAGCACCACGTGGGCGTTGGTGCCGCCGAGCCCGAAGGAGTTGACGCCGGCCCGGCGCGGCGCGTCCGCCTCGGCGCCCGGCGGCCAGGCCTGCAGGGCGGCGTTGACGTAGACCGGCGAGGCGGCGAAGTCGATCCGCGGGTTCGGCCGCTCGTAGTGGAGGCTGGGCGGGATCTCGCCGTGCTCCAGGGAGAGCACGGTCTTGATCAGCCCGGTCACGCCGGCCGCGACGTCCAGGTGGCCGAGGTTGCTCTTCACCGAGCCGATGGCGCAGAAGCCCCGGCGCTCGGTGTACTCGCGGAAGGCGCGGGTCACCGCCTGGATCTCGATCGGATCGCCGAGCGCCGTGCCGGTGCCGTGGGCCTCGATGTAGGCAATAGTCTCAGGATCGACGCCGGAGACCGCCAGCGCCTCGCTGATCGCCCCCGCCTGCCCCTCGACCCCGGGGGCGGTGAAGCCGACCTTCACGCTGCCGTCGTTGGTGACCGCCGAGCCGAGGATGACGGCGTGGATGGTGTCGCGGTCGGCCAGCGCCTGGTCGAGCCGCTTGAGCACCACCAGCCCCACCCCGGAGCCGAACAGGCTCCCCTGGGCCGCGGCGTCGAAGGCCTTGCAGTGGCCGTCGGGCGACACCACCGATCCCGGCACGTAGCGGTAGCCGAGGCCGGCGTCGGCCTGGATCGAGACGCCGCCGGCCAGCGCCAGGTCGCACTCCTCGTTGAGCAGCGCTTGGGCAGCGGTGTGGACGGCGACCAGCGAGGTCGAGCAGGCGCACTGCACGCTGTGGCTCGGCCCGCGCAGGTTGAGCTTGTAGGAGACCCGGGTCACCAGGGCGTCCGAGGCGTTGCCGAGGATCACCTGCAGCGGGTCGGCGCCGGCGACCAGCGGGTTGCCGATCAGGTGGAAGAGGAGGTAGGTCGACAGGGTGGCGCCGGCGTAGACGCCCACCCGGGCGGCGACCCCCTGGGGATCGTAGCCGGCGTTCTCCAGGGCCTCCCAGGCGCACTCCAGGAGCACCCGGTGCTGGGGGTCCATGAGCTCCGCCTCGCGCGGGTTGACGCCGAAGAAGAGGTCGTCGAAGGTGTCGTAGCCCTCCATCTGGGAGACCGCCCTGACCCAGGCCGGATCCGCGAGGCGGCCGGGATCGAGCCCGCGCGCGGCGAGCTCCCCGGCGTCGGGGAAGCGCACCGCCTCCACTCCGGCGCGCAGGTTGCGCCAGAGCTCTCCCACGTCGGCGGCGCCGGGAAAGCGCCCCGCCATCCCCACGATGGCGATCTCGGTTCCGGTCAACTCTCGGGCCACGGCTTCAGCCTCCCTGCAGTTTCAGCTCAATCAGCTAATAGAGGAACACGACCTTGGCCAGCAGCGACTTTCCGGGGGTCCCGAAGAGCGGCTGCCGGGGGTCGAAGAAATCGACGTAGCTCTTGATGTTCTGGTAGACGATGAACAGCTTCGAGCCGGGCCGGAACTCCCAGTCGATGTCGAACTTCTGCCGCAGGTTCGCGTCCTTGTCCCACTGCAC
The DNA here is from genome assembly GCA_036403495.1 of Thermoanaerobaculia bacterium. Lineage (GTDB taxonomy): Bacteria > Acidobacteriota > Thermoanaerobaculia > Multivoradales > UBA5704 > DATARR01. The sequence goes on along the minus strand of DASWQX010001162.1, from coordinate 6,543 downwards.
CCAGAAGCGGGTGGACAGCCGGTTCGAGAAGGCGTAGGTGACCTCGGCGAGCGCGATGTCGGAGGTGAAGTCCCCCTCCTTGAGGTGGACCTTGGTCTCCTGATAGGTGACGGCGGTGAACAGGCCGGGGATCGGCCGGTAGGTCAGGAAGAGGAACGACTGCAGGATGTGGCCGTCGTAGTAGTCGCCCCAGGCCAGCCGTCCCGCCCAGCCGAACGGCTTGGTGTAGTCGCTCTGGTAGCCGAGGAAGCTGTGGCCGAACCGGTAGGAGCCGGAGGGGATGAACAGCCCCTTCTTGATCTCCAGCGGCTGGGTGAGCACCTCCAGCTCGTCGTAGTACTTGTAGGCGATGCCCGACGAGTCGCGGAAGTAGGCGCTGAACTTGCCGTGGTTGATCCGGGTCTGGAGCTGCCCCGTGTTGAGGTCGGTGATGTAGTCGAGGTCGTAGACGAACCAGGCCTGCTTGAACACGTGGTCGGGCCAGAGGATCCAGTAGTTGTCGGTCCGGAAGTCGCGGATCCCGACGCGGGTGAGGAACCCGAGCTCGTCGTTGAAGTTCTGGCCGATCTGGGTGTAGGTGGAGTGGAGCCGCGCGCTCCGGCTGTCCCAGTAGAGGTCGCCGGAGGCCGCGTAGTCCCGGCCGGAGACGCCGGGGGTGGAGCTCTTGGCGGCGTAGCCGCCGGTGCGCAGGCTCGGGTTGAGGGTGATGTCCCAGTCCGCGGCGCCGACCCGGTTCTGGTCGCCGGCGGCGTCCTTCGACAGGCCGATGATGCCGAAGGTGGAGCCGTTGCCGAGGTCGCGCTTCAGCCGCAGGACGCTCCAGGTGGTCTGCGGCTCGTTGATCAGGCCGCCGTAGCCGTCCGGCCGGTTCTTGACCTCCTCGGTCTGGAGGCTGAGGACGCCCACGTCGTACTTCCCCTCGTGGCCGGTCAGCTTGACGCCGCCCAGGATGGGGATCGACGCCCGGCCGTCCGGAGTGAGGCCGATCTGGCGGCTGAAGAAGAGGAAGGTCTCCGCGGGGTGCTCGGGGTCCGGCCGCTCGCCGACGTAGAAGGTGCTCGCCCCCTCGAGGAAGAAGGCGCGCTTCTCCGGGAAGAGCAGGGCGTTGCGGCTCAGGTTGACGTCCTGCTCGTCGGCCTCGGTCTCCGAGAAGTCGGTCTTGACGGTGAGGTCGGCCACCAGGTCGGAGGCGAGGTTGATCTTGATGTCGCCGCCGGCCTGGGTGATCGACGAGGTCGAGCCGTTCTGCGGCTTCTGAGCGCCGAGGATGGCGTAGGGGGCGATGTGGAAGCGCCCTCCCGGCTTGGCGCCTTCCAGGCCGACGATGGTGCCGGCTTCGGAGAGCTTGTAGCGCGCGTACCAGGAGTGGCCGACCGGCTTCCAGAAGCTCCGCTCCTGCTTGTGGGCCACCTCGCGCTCGACGTTGAACCCCCAGAGCTGCTCGGGCTTGGCGGGGAAGCGCAGGGTGCGCCAGGGGATGGCGATCTCGACCGTCCACCCCTCGGAATCGCGGTGCCCCTGCACGCTCCAGATGCCGTCCCAGTCGAGGTCGACCTGCTCGCCCTCGTTGCGCACCAGGCCGTCGACCTGCACGCCGCCGGAGTTGGTGGTGAAGACGTAGCCGCTGCGCCCGTCGTGGTAGGTGTCGATGAGGATCTGCAGGGTGTCGTCGTAACCCATGTCGCTGTCGCGCGTCAGGGTGGTGGTGACGATCTTCTTGGGCTCCGCGTCGTGGCAGCGGGCGCCGATGTAGAGGTTGTCGTTGTCGTAGCCGAGATAGACGTCGGTCTGCTCGGTCGCCGGCTCGCCCTCGTGCGGCTCGATCTGGGTGAATTTGCCGAGCCTCGCCCCGGTCTTCCAGATCGGCTCGTCGAGCTTGCCGTCGATCACCGGCGGAGTGGCGAAGAAGACCGGGCGGGCGACGTAGTCGGCCGGATTGGCGGCCGGGGACGCGGTCTTCGTCGCCGGCTGCTCGGTGGTCTGCGGCGGCACGATCGGCTGCGCGGTCGACGGCGGCTCGGTGGCCTGCGGATGCTGGGCGGTCCCCGGGGTCGGCACGTCGGGCGCCGTGGGGGCGGGCTGCGCCGGCGGGGTCGGGGGTTGCGCGGGCGCCTCCTGGGCGCGCAGGTGCCAGGGGAGGGCCAGGGCGAGGACGGCCCCCAGCAGGAACGCGCGGCGGCGCTGCGCCGCCGTGGAGGTTGTGCTTACCGGTCTCACCACGTCAAATCTCCTTGTCGCCTTGTCGCGACTCCATGATCTCGATTGGTCATCCGCCGCCCCCCCTGCGTCCGAGGATCCGCGCCTTCCGGCGCTCGCCCCGCTGGCGGCTCTCCTGCTCGACCGGCGCGGCGGCGACGCCCGCGGTCTCCTCCTCCGGCCCCTGCGCCGCGATCATCCGGGCGAGGGCGCCCACGGTCGGCGCCTCGTACAGGCTCACCTCCGAAAGGCCGGCTCCGAGCCGCTCCCGCAGCCGCTGAACCAGCCGCAGGCCGGCGAGCGAGTTGCCCCCCAACTCGAAGAAGTTGTCGTGCACGCCGACCGGCTCGACGCCGAGGATCTCGGCCCAGACCACCGCGATGCTCTTCTCGAGGTCGGTCTGCGGCGGCGTGTAGGTGGTGGCCAGCGCCGGCCGCGGGTGCGCCGCCACCGGCGCGGCCTCCTCGAGCACCGCCGCCAGCGGCACCAGGCGGCCGTTCTCGATCCGCCGGGCGGCGAGGTCGAGGGTGGAGACCACCACCTGGGGGAGCCCCGCGCCGGCGATCCGGCGGAACGCCTCCACCCCCTCGCGCGAGCTCAAGCCCTGCGCCAGGCTCTCCTGCCGACGGGCCTTGAGCTCCTCGGGGACGGCGGTCGAGACCGCCATGCCGGTCTCCCGCCAAGCGTCCCAGTTGACGGCCACCGCCGCCTCCCCGTCCCGCGCCCGCAGCGCGGCGAAGCTGTCGAGGAAGGCGTTGGCGGCCACGTAGTCGGCCTGGCCGACCTCGGGCAGCAGGACGGTGATCGAGGAGGTGAGGACGAAGTAGTCGAGCGCGGCCCCGGCGAGGAGCTCCGCCAGCACCAGCGCGCCGCGCACCTTGGGCGCCAGGATCCGCTCCGACCCCTCCCGCCCCTTGCCCTGGAGCAGGCCGCCGCCCGGCACGCCGGCGGCGTGGATCACCGCGTTGACGGCGCCGAAGCGCTCGCGGGCCGCCGCCAGCACCGCCCGCATCGCCGCCGGATCGGCGACGTCGGCCGACAGGGCCAGCACCTCGCCGCCCAGCTCCTCGATGGCGAGCAGGCGCTCGATCCGCCGGCGGACCGGGTCCCCCTCGTCGTGCAGGGCAAGCCAGTCGGACCAGCGCTCGCGCTCGGGGAACTCCGAGCGCCCCACCAGCACCAGCCGCGCCCGCGACTCGCGCGCCAGGTGCTCGGCCAGCTCGATGCCGATCCCCCCCATGCCGCCGGTGATCAGGACCACGCCCCGCTCGCGCAGCCGCGGCGCCGCGCCTTCCGCCGGCGCCGGCAGGGGCGTGGGCTCGTAGCCGCGCACCCAGCGCAGGGCGCCGCGGTAGGCGACCACCGGCAGCTCGGGGTCGCGGCCGGTCTCGGCCCCTTCGATCTCGGCCCGCTCGATCTCGGCCAGCACCTGGCCGGCGGTCCGCTCCAGGGTCCCCGCGCCGCCGAGCGCCACGTCCGCGACGTCGATACCGCGGCAGGTGAGGCTCGGGTATTCGCGCGGGATCACCGCCACCGGCCCCAGCAGGGCCGCCTTCAGGGGGTCGAGCGGCTCGTCGCCGGTGACGTCGCAGAGGCCGTTCGAGATCACGGCGATCACCGTCGGGTCGGCGACGCTCCGCCGTCCCAGCGCCTGGGCGAGGAAGACGAGGCTGTAGTAGCTGCAGTCGAGCGCCGCGTCGACATTCCCCGCGGGCTCGCCGGAGGTGACGTTCCAGAGGTGGAGGACGTGGGCCGGGGTGCGGCCGAGCGCGTCGAGCAGGGCGTCGTAGTCGGCCCGCTCGCCCGGGGCGACGGTGAAGCCGTCCGGACCGTGGGCGAAGGCCGCGCCCGCGGTCACCCGGACGACGCTCCGTCCGGTCGCCTCCAGCCGCGCCGCCAGGGTCTCCCCCAGCCCGCAGGAGTCGAGGAAGACCAGCCAGGGGCCCGGCACCGCCTCGGGGGCGGCGGTGATTGCCGCGGCGGCGATCGCCGGCAGGCGCGACTGCTTCCAGACCGGCGCATAGAGCCAATCGGCCGGATCGCTGTGCCGCCCCGAAGCCGGCTTGCGGGCGGCGGCGGACTTGGGGAGCGGATCCACCCAATACCGCCGGCGCTCGAAGGGGTAGGAGGGGAGCGCCACCCGGCGCCGCCGCTCGCCGGCCCAGAACGCCGTCCAGTCGACCTCGCCGCCGGCCAGCCAGAAGCGGGCCAGGGCGTGGAGCAGGAAGGCGGTGTCGAGGTCGGTCTGCTTGGGGTGGCGCAGGGTGGCCACCATGGCGTGCCCCGGCGAGGCCGCCGGATGCTGGCGGGCCAGGGTCGACAGGGTGTTGCCCGGGCCGACCTCGAGCAGGATGCGGTGCGGCTCGGCGAGCAGCAGGGCGACGCCGTCGGCGAAGCGCACCGCCTGGCGGAGCTGGCGCACCCAGTAGGCCGGGTCGGTCGCCTCCTCGGGGCGGATCCAGGTGCCGGTGACGTTCGACAGGAACGGCAGCCGCGACGGCTCCAAGCGCACCCGCTTGACCTGCTCCAGGAAGGGCTGGAGCACCGGCTCCATCATCCGCGAGTGGAAGGCGTGCGAGGTGTGGAGGCGGCGGCAGGCGAACCCCTGCTCGCCGAGCCGGGCGGCCAGCTCGTCGATCGCCTCGACCGGCCCGGAGACCACCGACACCGACGGCCGGTTGACCGCGGCGAGCGACAGCTCCTCACCGAGCAGGGGGAGGACGTCGGCCTCGGGCAGCGGCACGCCGAGCATGGCGCCCGGCGGCATCTGGGCCATCAGCCGCCCGCGCACCGCCACCACCGCCAGGGCGTCCTCCAGGGAGAAGACGCCGGCCAGACAGGCCGCCACGTACTCGCCGATCGAATGGCCGAGCATCGCCTCCGGCCGCACCCCCCAGCTCATCCAGAGCCGTGCCGTCGCCCAGGAGACGACGAACAGGGCCGGCTGGGCGAGCTGGGTGCTCTGCAGCCGCCCGGAGGCCTCGCCCCCCTCCTCGAACAGCGCCACGCGCAGGTCGAAGCCGAGGAGCGGCTGGAGCAGCCGGCAGCAGAGGTCGACGTCGTCGCGGAACGAGGGCTCGGAGTCGTAGAGGCCACGCCCCATGCCGGGGTACTGCGCCCCCTGGCCGGGGAAGAGGAAGGCGACGGGGCGGTCGCCCGGCTCGGGCGCCGTGGTGAGGATGCGCTCGGGGTCGAGCATCTCCAGCGCCCGGGTGGCGTCCGCCAGGTCGCTGGCGAGCAGGGCGCGGCGGTGCTGGAACGACCGCCGGCCGTGGGTCAGGGTGAAGGCGACGTCCGGCAGCTCGAGGCCGGGGTTGTCGCGCAGGTGGTCGGCCAGCCGCGCGGTCGAGCGGTCGAGGGCGGCGGCGCTCTTCGCCGAGAGGAGCAGGAGCTGGTGCGGGCGCGAGTCGCCGGCCGGCGTCGTCGGCACCAGCGCCGGCGCGGCTTCCAGCACCACATGGGCGTTGGTCCCCCCCATGCCGAGCGAGGTGACGCCGGCCCGCCGCGGGCCCGCCGAGACCCAGGGGCGCAGCTCGGTGTTGACGAAGAACGGGCTCCCCGCGAAGTCGATCCGCGGGTTGGGCGCCTCGAAGTGGAGGCTCGGCGGGATCGCCCCGTGGTGGAGCGCCAGCGCGGTCTTGATCAGGCCGCAGACCCCCGCCGCGGTGTCCAGGTGGCCGATGTTGGTCTTCAGCGAGCCGATGGCGCAGTAGTTCCGCCGCTCGCCGTCCGCGAACACCCGCGACAGGGCGGCGATCTCGATCGGGTCGCCCAGCGCCGTGCCGGTACCGTGGCACTCGATGTAGGAGACCGTGCGGGGATCGACCCGGGCGTTCTCGTACGCCTGGCGGTAGACCTCGACCTGGCCGTCGATCGAGGGGGCCATGAAGCTGACCTTGAGCGAGCCGTCGTTGTTGCAGGCCGAGCCCTTGATCACGGCGTAGACGGTGTCCCCCTCGGCCAGCGCGTCGTCGAGCCGCTTGAGCACCACCACCCCGGCGCCGTGGCCGGAGACGAAGCCGGTGGCCGAGGCGTCGAAGGCGCGGCAGTGGCCGTCGCGAGCGGTGGTGCCCCCCTCCTGGTAGAGGTAGCCCGAGGCCTCCGGCAGGTGGATCGAGACGCCGCCGGCCAGCGCCATGTCACAGTCGTGCTGGTGCAGCGACTGGCAGGCCTGGTGGACCGCCACCAGCGAGGTCGACGAGGCGCTCTGGATGGTGACGCTCGGCCCCTTGAGGTTGAGCTTGTAGGAGACCCGCGAGGTCATCGGGTCCTTGTCGTTGCCGAGCGACGCCTGCAGGGTGTCGGCCGAGGCCACCAGCTCTAGGTGCGACAGCAGGTTGGTGATCA
>DASWQX010001161.1:0-3919 GCA_036403495.1 Thermoanaerobaculia bacterium | reverse complement strand
CGGCGAGGAGGGTGCCGCGGCGGGTGGGCACCCTCGTGGGCTCGTCCGTGAGGCGCGCCCGCAGGGCATCGCCGAGGGAGGGGGCGGGATCGGTCGAGACGACCAGGACGCGGCGGCCCGGTTCTACGGCGGCGAGACTGGCGGCGGCGGCGCAGGTCGTCTTGCCGGCGCCCCCCTTGCCGCCGAAGAGGCGGAGGGGAGGAAGGGGTGCCTCTACGATTCCTCGTCTCCTCCGTAGGTGACGTCCACCTCGAAGCCGCCGCCCAGCGAGACCGCGCCGCCGGACTCGCCCCGCTGGGCGTCGCGGATCTCGCGCATGCGGGCGAGGATACGGCCCTCCAGCTCCGCGAACTCGCTCTCCTCCATCTCCCCCAGCTCCACCCGCATCTGGGCGGCGAGCAGCTCCTCGCGCAGTGATCCCTCGTCGTTCATCTCCTGGTCGACCGCTGTGGCGATCTTGTCGAAGACGAACTTCAGGCCGCCGATGAGGAGGCTGTCGAGGATGATCATTCCGAGTCGCTGGCGCGCTCCAGCTTCAGCCGGATGTTGACGAAGTTGTAGGGGGGCCAGGGGCCGGTGTACTTGAAGATCAGGTTCTCGTAGCGCGCGTCGATCCGCTTGACCGCGGCGTCGAAGTCGGGCTCGCGGTCGCGGGCGACCAGGAAGGCGCCGTTGAGGATCATCTTGTCGCCGATCGGCTTGTTGGTGCGCGAGGCGACGCAGACGCCGCTCAGCGTGTCGACGATCTCCGAGACCAGCTTCTCGGACTGCTCCTGAAGGAGCGAGTCGACCAGCCGGCCGTACTGCATGCGGGCGAAGTAGGTGGAGCCCTTCTGGTTGGAGATCTCCTGGCGGAGCAGGCGGAGGTTCTCGTCGTCCTTCTCGATCTCGCCGATGATCGTCTCCGGCTCCCAGAGCACCTTGAGGCCGAACTCCAGCTTGTCCTGCATCTTGACCAGCACGTCGCGGAAGGCGTCGTAGGCGCTGCGCAGCAGCTCGACGATGTCCTCGGAGGTCTTGAACACGGTGCTGAAGGACATCGGGATCACCGTGAAGTCGCGCATCACGACCTCGTTGACCCGCTCGTGGGCGAGCACGTTCTCGCGCGTCGGATCGTAGACCTCCAGCGGAGTGTCGGAGACCACGGCGGCGATCTCCCGGTAGTTGACGGTGTGCACCTCGGCGGGCTCGCTGCCGATGCCGATCGGCCCGAAGCGGCTGGGCTGGTCCGTCTGGATGATGCAGTACACGTACTTGCCGCTGCGGCCGCCCCCCGCGCGCGGCGCGGGCTCGAGAGGGGCCGCCTTGGCGGCCGGCGCCGCGCGTTTCGCCGCCTTTTTCGCGGGCGCCTTGGCCGGCGCCTCGGCCGGTTTCACCGCCTTCTTCGCCGCCTTCTTCGCTGGCGGCTTCCGGCCGTCGGTCTTGTCGGCTTTGCTCATCTAGGTCGCCTTCAACTCGAGCTGGCGGCGGACTTCCTGCTCGAGGTCCTTGGGCAGGCAGGGCTTGGTCACGACGGCGTTGCAGCCCACCTCGCGCGCCTTGTCGTGGGCGGCGGCGAGCGCGTGGGCGGTCAGCGCGATGATCGGGATGTCGCGCGTGCGCTCGTCCTGCTTCAGGCGGCGGGTGGCCTCCCAGCCGTCGATGCCGGGGAGCGAGAGGTCCATCAGGATGACGTCGGGCCGCAGCTCGAACGCCTTCTCCATGGCCTCCAGCCCGTCGGCGGCGGTGGCGACTCGAAAGCCGCGAAATTCCAGGTACTCGGCAAAGATCTCGCGCCCGTGATCGACGTCGTCGACCACCAGCACGAGGGGGGCAGGGGTGGCCTCTCCGCGGGTCATGCCGTCCTCGGCTTGCTAGGTAGATACAGGGTGAATGTGGAACCCTCGCCGAGCTGGCTGACGAGGGTGATGCGGCCGTCGAGGATGTGCGAGAGCCGGCGGCAGATCGACAATCCCAGCCCGGTGCCCTGGCGCCGCGCGTAGGAGCTGTTGGCCTGCTCGAAAGCCTCGAAGATCGTCTTCTGGTTCTCTTCCGCGATGCCGATGCCGGTGTCGGTGACGGCGATCGCGATCTCGTCCCCCTCGCCCAGGTGCTCCAGGCGGATGGCGACCGAGCCCTCGGGGGTGAACTTGAGGGCGTTCGACAGCAGGTTGAGCACGATCTGCTTGACCTTCTGGCGGTCGGTCTCGACCTCCGGCAGGTCGGGGGAGAGGTTGCGGTCGACCGCCAGGCGGGTGCCCGCGATCACCGGCTCGACCTCCTGCATCACCTCGTCGATCAGCTCGGGGAGGCCGAAGCGCTCGATCTGGATCGGCATCTTGCCCGACTCGATGCGGGCGATGTCCAGGAGGTCGTTGATGACGGCGAGCAGGTGCCGGGCGTTGGCGTCGATCCGCCCCATCTTGTCGAGCTGCGGCGTGGGCATCGGGCCGGAGACCCCCTCGAGCAGCAGGTGGGTATAGCCCATGATGGCGTTGAGCGGCGTGCGCAGCTCGTGGGAGACGTTGGCGAGGAACTGCGACTTCATCGCCGACGCCTGCTCGAGCTGGAAGGCCTGGCGGCGCAGCAGCTCGTTCTGCTCCGCCAGCTCCGCCGTGGCCTCGCGCACCCGCTCCCGCAGCTCCTCGGAGTGGCGCGTTACCTGCTCGTAGAGGTGCGCCTTCTCCTCGGCCTCGGTGAGGTCGTGGAGGATGGTGACGATCGCCGTCTCCTCGCCGTGCTTGGAGACCACCTTGCCGGAGATCGCCTCGACCGGCACGGTGGCGCCGCTCTGCGGATCGATCAGGCTCAGGGTGCGCCGCCAGTGCAGCGCCGGCCCCGCGTAGAGGCTGGAGACGAAGGAGGTGAACACCGCGTCGTTGGTCCGCACCCGCCGCTCCATCTCGACGGTGCGCTTGCCCGGCGGGAAGGTGAACATCCGCTCGGCCGGCGGGTTCATGCGCGCGATGTTCCCCTCGGCGTCGGTGACCAGGATCGGGTCGAGCACCGAGTTGAGGATCAGGTCGAGGCGGTCGCGCTCGGCGCGGGTCGCCGCCTCGGCCACCCGCAGCCGGCGGTAGTTCTCCTCGATCTCCTCGGTGGCCCGGCGCAGGTCGGTGACGTTGCGCAGCACCGAGGCCACCCCGGTCTCGGCCGTGCGGATGGTCACCGGCGCGCTCAGCACCTCGAACAATAGGTCCTGCCCCTCCGAGGGGTCGACCAGCAGCAGCTCGCGGCGGGTGGGGCCGCTCTTCGCCGCGTTGGTGAACAGCGAGGCAGAGAAGAGCATGTTGTTCAGCGCCACCGCCCGCCGCCACCCCTCGCGCTTGTCCTCGCCGGCGGTGAGCAGCATCTCGGCGCCGGCGTTGGCCACCAGGATGCGCCCGTCGGCGTCGGTCAGCAGGATCGGGTCGGTGACCGCGTTGATGATCGAGAACAGCCAGCTCCGCTCGCGCTTGTGGCGCCGCTCCTCGGCCTGGGCGCGGCGATACCAGAGCGAGGCCAGGCGGACGCCCAGCAGCTCGGCCGCCCAGAGCAGGTCGTCGGGGACCGGGCCGTCCAGGCCGGTGAGCAGCAGCATGCCCGGGCCGATCTCGTCGGCGGAGCGGCCCAGCGGCACGGCGTGGAACGAGAGGTTGCCGAGCGGGGTCTCGACGGCGCGCAGCAACGGCTGGCTGGAGTCGTGGAAGGCGACCGGCTCGCCGCCGGCGAGGGCGACCGCCAGCGGATGGGTGCGGTCCGCGAGGTCGAGGCTGAAGGCGTCGACCGCGGCGGCGGACACGCCGATCCCGGCCAAGCCGATCAGGTGCTCGCTCTCGCTGTCGGCCACCGCGCAGACGGCGCGCTCCACCCCGGCGTGGCGGACCAGCCAGCGCAGCGCCGTCACCGCGCAGGCTCGCGCCTCCTCCTCAGCGAGGAGAGCGCCGACCAGGGCGAGCTT
>DASWQX010001160.1:0-1887 GCA_036403495.1 Thermoanaerobaculia bacterium | reverse complement strand
ATAAGGCCACCTCATTCCCGCAGCAGCACACTGTGCCGCGGGTCCCACCCCAGGAAGGCCGGGCTTCCCGGCGCGAAGGGCACCCCGACGCCCGCGCCGCCCGAGTTCTGGGCCAGGACGGTATAGCGCTCGCCGTCGCGGTCGCGGACGATCCACTCCGTGCTGGCGCCGTGGTAGACGCGGTCCTCGACCGTCACCGCCAGCGAGACCTCGGCGGGGCTGGGGACGGCGCGCAGGGCGAGCTTCTCGGGGCGGACCACGAAGCGCACCGGCTGGCGGCGCAGCGGCTCGGAAACCGCCGCGGCGGCGGCCCCGGAGGCTCCGGCGGCCCCGGCGGACACTGCGAGCTCAGTGCCGTCCGCGAGCTGAACGAGGAGGGCGCCGCCCTGTACGCGCCGCACCTCGGCCGTGAAGACGTTCGAGGCGCCGAGGAAGCGGGCGGCGAACTCGGTCTCCGGCGCTTCGAACACTCCGGCGGGGGTCCCCACCTGCTCGACCCGGCCCTGATTCATCACCGCGATCCGGTCGCTCATCGCCAGCGCCTCCTCGCGGTCGTGGGTGACGAAGACGAAGCTGATCCCGAGCTCGCGCTGGAGCGCCTTCAGCTCCACCTGCACCTCGCGGCGGAGGTTGGGATCGAGGGCGGCGAGCGGCTCGTCGAGCAGCAGCACCTCGGGCTCCAGCACCAGCGCGCGGGCGAGGGCCACCCGCTGCCGCTGGCCGCCGCTCAACTGGTCCGGCCGGCGCTTCTCGAAGCCGCTCAGCCGCACCTTCTCCAGGGCCTCGCCCACCCGGAGCGCCTGCGCCGGCCGCGGCATCGAAGGTTTGTAGCGCAGCCCGAAGCCGACGTTCTCCTCCACGGTCAGGTGGGGGAAGAGCGCATACTGCTGGAAGACCATGTTGACCGGCCGCCGGTGCGGCGGCACCTGGGTCACGTCCCGCCCCTGGATGTGGATCGTGCCGGCGCTCGGCGCCTCGAAGCCGGCGATCATCCGCAGCAGCGTCGTCTTGCCGCAGCCGCTCGGCCCCAGGAGAGCGAAGAGCTCGCCGCGGCCGATCGAAAGCGACACGCCGTCGACCGCCGTCACCGCGCCGAAGCGTTTGGTGACGTCCTGGATCTCGACGCTGGGTGGGGGAGTGGGAGTCATTGGGGGCAGCCCGGATGATACTTCAGCGGCGTAGGCGGCGGCCGGCCCGCTCTGGACCGACCGCGGCCATCCGGGCTTCCTCTACGCCGCCATCGACGGCGGCCTGTTCGTGGGCCAGTTCGAGTGAGGTGATTCAGGAGCCGGCGGCGAGATCGGGCTCGCCTGACGTTTGTTGTTCCCCTTTGGCGCATACAAGGACATGGACAAGAGAGGAACAACTGCAATGAATCGACAGCCACGTGCCACGTTTTCCGGGTCCGCCTGCCGTGGGTTGGCGGCCCTCCTCCTCGTTTCGATCCTCGCGGCCCCGGCATGGGCGGTGGGCAGCCGGTGGGCTCCCTTCGGCCCGGGAGGCGGCTCGGTCACGTCCCTGGCCGTCGATCCCGCCGATCCGGCGCGGATCTACGCCGTGGCGGGCGGCGTCCTCTACCGGAGCCCGGACGCGAGCGCGACCTGGACGCGCCTCGGCGGCGTCGGCGCCAACCTCCAGGTCGTGGCGCTCGATCCGGCCGTTCCGTCGACCCTCTACGCGGGCGGCGCGCGCCTGCTGCGCAGCACGGACGGCGGCGCGACGCTCGAGGATGTGACGCCGGCCCCCGGCACGGAGCATGGCATCTCGATTACCGCGCTGGCCGTAGCCAGGAACGGAGCGGTCTTCGCGGCCGATCAGGACCGCCTCCTGCGAAGCCTCGACGGCGGCGCCACCTGGACCCCGGTCTCACCGCCGCCGTCGGGGGAC
>DASWQX010001159.1:0-4520 GCA_036403495.1 Thermoanaerobaculia bacterium | reverse complement strand
CTTGGCGCCTGAATTGTCCGCCACGTCGAGAATCGTTCCCATCTGGATCATGATCTCAACCCCTTACTCGGCCCGCTTGACGATCTCGCGGACCCGCCAGCGCTTCGTCTTCGACAGCGGACGGCTGGAGACGATCTCCACCACGTCGCCGACGTTGCACCGGTTCTCCTCGTCGTGGGCGTGGAACTTCTTCGTCACTTTCCTCGTCCGGTGGTAGAGCCGGTGCGTGGCCGTGGTCGCGACCGCGACGACGACAGTCTTCTCCATCTTGTTGCTCACCACCCGGCCCACCTTGACCTGCCGGCGGCCCCGCTCCGCGGCGCCTTCCGGCGCCGCCGCGGTGGCTTCCGTCGCTTCAACCATATCCGCCATGTCGTCTCCTACTTGCCCTGCCGCTCGTGCAGGATGGTCAGCACCCGGGCCAGGTCCTTGCGCACCTGCCGCACCCGGGCCGGCTTCTCGAGCTGGCCGGTGACCTTCTGCAGGCGCAGGGCGAAGAGCTGCTCCGAGAGATCGCGCTCCCGGTCGCCGAGCTCCTCGATCGTCTGATCACGCAATTGCGAAGCCTTCACGATTTCACCTCAAACATTGGCTTACCCTCAGCTCAGCTCGTCGTGCCGCATGATGAACCGGGTCTTGATCCCGAATTTCTGGGAGGCCAGCCGCATGGCCGCCTCCGCCACCTCCTGCGACACGCCTTCCAGCTCGAAGAGGATGCGCGCCGGTTTCACCACGGCGACCCACTGTTCCGGTGGGCCCTTGCCCTTGCCCATGCGGGTTTCGAGCGGCTTCTTGGTGATCGGCTTGTCCGGGAAGATCCGGATCCACACCTTGCCGCCGCGCTTGACGTGGCGGGAGATGGCGATACGGCCCGCCTCGATCTGCCGCGCCGTCACCCAGCCGCACTCCAGCGCCTGGAGCGCGAAGTCACCGAAGGCGATGTAGTCGCCCCCCTTCGCCATCCCCTTGCGCCGGCCGCGCTGCTGCTTTCTGTACTTGACCTTCTTCGGCATCAACATAACTGTCTTCTCCCGGTGCTACGCCGCGGGGCGCCGCCCCTTCTCCTTGAGCAGGTCACCCTTGTAGACCCACACCTTGACGCCGATCACCCCGTAGGTCGTCCGCGCCTCGCCGACGCCGTAGTCGATGTCGGCCTTGAGGGTGTGGAGCGGCAGACGCCCCTCCTGGTACCACTCGCGGCGCGCGATCTCGGCGCCGCCCAAGCGGCCGGAGACCATGATCTTGACCCCCTTGGCGCCGAACCGGAAGGCGGATTCCATCGCCTTCTTCATCGCCCGGCGGAAGGAGACGCGGCGCTCGAGCTGGCCGGCGATCGACTCCGAGACCAGTTGGGCGTCGAGCTCCGGCCGCTGGATCTCCTGGATGTTGATGTGGACCTCGCGGCCCATCTCCTTCTGCAGATCGTCGCGGAGCTTGTCGACCTCCGCGCCGCGGCGGCCGATGATGATGCCCGGACGCGAGGTGTAGATGGTGACCCGGAGCTTGTCGGCGGCGCGCTCGATGTCGATCTCCGACACCCCGGCGTGGCCGAGGCGGTTCTTCAACCGCCGGCGCAACCTGAGATCCTGGTGCAGGGTGTCGGCGTAGTTGGCGTCCGCGTACCAGCGCGAGTGCCAGATCTTGTTGTAGCCGAGCCGAAACCCGTACGGGTGCGTTTTCTGACCCACAGTTCGTCTCCTACTTCCGCTTGCCGTCACCCTTGCGGGTATCGAGCTTGATGGTGATGTGGCTGTAGCGCTTCAGGACCCGGAACGCCCGGCCCATCGGCGCGGGACGCACCCGCTTCATCATCGGGCCGCCGTCGACGAAGACCTCCTTGACGAACAGGCGGTCGACGTCCACGTGGTCCTCCCGGTTCTCGGCGTTGGCGATGGCCGACTTCAGGCACTTCTGCACGTGCCGGGCCGCCACCTTGTTGGTGACGGTGAGGACGTTGACCGCCTCCTGCACACCTCTGCCCCGGATCAGGTCGGCCACCAGCCGCATCTTCTGGGCCGAGCCGGGGGCGTAGCGAAGCCGCGCTCTCACTTCCATCTTGGACTCCTTACCTGAAACCCGCCCCTCACCGGGGACGGGCCCCCTTCTCGGCTTTCTTGCCGCTGTGTCCGCGGAAGGTGCGGGTCATCGCGAACTCGCCCAGCTTGTGCCCGACCATGTTCTCGCTGACGTAGACCGGGATGAACTTCGCCCCGTTGTGCACGGCGATCGTGTGGCCGACCATCTCCGGGATCACCGTCGAGCGGCGCGACCAGGTCTTGATCACCCGCTTCTCGCCACGGTCGTTCATCGCCGCGACCTTGCCGGCGAGATGACCGTCGATGAAGTAGCCCTTCTTCAGTGAACGCGCCATGGTCTCCCCTTACTTCTTGTTGCGGCGGCGGACGATCATCCCATCCGTGCGCTTGTTGTTTCGGGTCTTGTAGCCCTTGGTCGGCACACCCCACGGCGTCGTGGGATGGCGTCCGCCGGAGGTCCGGCCCTCGCCGCCGCCCATCGGATGGTCGACCGGGTTCATGGTCACGCCGCGGTTGTGCGGCTTCCAGCCCAGCCAGCGGTTGCGCCCCGCCTTGCCGATCGAAACGTTCTCATGCTCGAGGTTCCCCACTTGGCCGATGGTGGCGTAGCACTCGACGCGCACCCGCCGCACCTCGCCCGAGGGGAGCTTGATCTGCGCCCAATCCTCGTCGCGCGCCATCAGCTGCGCCGAGCCGCCGGCCGAGCGGACCATCTGGCCCCCCTTGCCGATCTTGAGCTCGATGTTGTGGATCACCGTGCCCAGCGGGATCTTGCGCAGCGGCAGCGCGTTGCCGAGGTTGACCTCGACGGCGTCGCCCGACACCACCTGCGCGCCCACCTTCAGGCCGTCCGGCCAGAGGATGTAGCGCTTCTCGCCGTCGGCGTAGTGCAGCAGCGCGATGCGCGCCGAGCGGTTGGGATCGTATTCGATCGTCGCGACCTTCGCCGGCACGCCGTGCTTGTCGCGCTTGAAGTCGATGATCCGGTAGTTCTGCTTATGGCCGCCGCCGCGCCACCAGGAGGTGAGCTGGCCGCTGTTGTTGCGCCCGCCCGACTTTTTCTTCCCCTCGGTCAGCGACTTCTCCGGCCGCGAGCGGGTGAGCTCGTCGTTCGTCAGGTGCGTCTGGAAGCGGCTAGACGCGTTGATCGGCTTTCTCTGCTTGATCGCCATGGCTTACATTCCCTCGAAGAACTCGATCGGCTTCTCACCCTCGGCGAGCCGCACGTAGGCCTTCTTCCAGTCCGGACGGCGGCCGACGAAACGGCCCTGCCGGCGCACCTTGCCGTGACAGTTGGCGATCCGGACCTCGGCGACCCGGACCTTGAACTGGGCCTCGACCGCGCGCTTGACCTGGATCTTGTTGGCGTCGCGTGCCACTTCGAAGGCCACGACGTTGATCTCCTCCCGCAGTCCCGTCGACTTCTCGGTGATCAGCGGGCGGCGGATGATCTCCTGGACTCTCATTTCCCGAGCACCTCCACCAGCCGGTTCAGGGCGTCCTCGCTGACCACGAAGAGCGACCGGTCGACCACGTCGTAGACGTTGACCGCCAGCGCGTCGACCGTCTTCAGCGCCTTGACGTTGCGCGACGCCAGCACCAGCGAGGCATTGTCCCGGCTGTCGACCAGCAGCGCCTTCTTGCCGCCGAGTCCGAGCTTGCCGAGCCGCGCCAGCAGCTCCTGGGTCTTGTGATTGGCGACCTCGAGGGTGTCGACGACCAGGATCTCCTGATCGGCGAGCTTGCGCGACAGGGCCGACTTCAGCGCGTTCTTCTTCTCGCGCCGGGTGAGGTCCTTGGCATGGCTGTGCGGCACCGGGCCGTGCACCGTGCCGCCGCTGCGCCACTTCGGGTTGCGGATGTCCTTGACGCGGGCCCGGCCGGTCCCCTTCTGGCGCCAGAGCTTGCGCCCGGAGCCGGAGACCTCGGAACGGTTCTTCACCTTGTGGGTGCCGCTCCGCAAGCCCGCGAGATAGGCCTGCACGGCCTCGTGGATCAGGTGCTCCTTATAGGGATACCCGAAGATCTCCTCGGGGAGCTCGATCTCACGGACCTGCTGGTTATCGAAATTCTTGACCGCGATCTTCATCTCGTTTAGCCCCGCTTCGCCCGGCGGATCGCCACGTAACCCGAGATCGGGCCGGGCACCGAGCCGCGCACATAGATCAGGTTCAGGTCGGCGTCGACCTTGACGATCTGCAGGTTCTTGGTGGTGATCCGGGCGCCACCCATCCGGGCCGCCATCCGCATCCCCTTGAACACCCGCGAGGGGTAGGCCGAGGAGCCGATCGAGCCCGGCGCGCGGTGGAACATCGAACCGTGCGAGCCGCGGCCGCCGGCGAAGTTGTGGCGCTTCATGACGCCCTGGAACCCCTTGCCCTTGCTGGTGCCGACGACGTCGACGTAATCCTTCTCGGCGAACATCGAGGCCTTCACCTCGTCGCCCGCCTTGACTTCCTCGCCGGAGTCGAGGCGGAATTCCTC
>DASWQX010001158.1:0-3406 GCA_036403495.1 Thermoanaerobaculia bacterium | reverse complement strand
CCGCGATCACCGCCCAGTTCACCGGATTGAACAGCGAGACCGCGCGGATCCACAAGGGCATCAGGTTGCGCGACATGATCATGCTGGACAGGAAGGTGGTCGGCAGCACGATGAAGTTCATCACGGCGATCACCAGCTCCTGCCGGCGGGCGAGCAGCGCCAGGGCATTCGAGAAGGCGGCGAAGGCGCCGCCGAGCAGCGCGGCGGCGAGGAAGACCAGAAGGACGCCGGCGAGCCCCCCCTTGGACCGCGCGCCGAGCAGCCAGGCGACGCCGAGGATGATCGCCGCCTGCACCACCACCTGCGCCGCCGAATTGAGGATGCGGGCGGCGATCAGCGCGCCGCGCGAGACCGGCGTCGCCAGCAGGCGGTCGAGCACGCCGCGGTCGATGTCGCCCAGCATGCCCATCCCGGAGTAAGCGGCGCCGAACAGGGCGGTCATGATCGAGATCCCCGGCGCCAGGAACTGCACGTAGGACGAGGCGCCGAACCCCTGGATCGACGTCACCTTGCTGAAGAGCTGCCCGAAGAGGACCACCCAGAGGATCGGCTGGACGATCGAGATCAGCACGAAAACGGGCATCCGCAGCGTCGCCCGCAGCAGGCGGAGGAAGAGGTGCCAGGTGTCGAGGAGGAAGTCCATCACCCGCCTTCTCCACGATAGGCGTGGCCGGTCGCCTTCAGATAGACATCGTCGAGCGTCACGCCCTCGCCCGGGATCTCCCGTTTCAGCTCTTCCGGCGTTCCCGCGACGACGATCCGGCCGCCGTCGACGATCGCGATCCGCTGCGCGAGCTGGTCGGCCTCCTCCAGGTAGTGGGTGGTGAGCAGGATGGTCAGCCCTCCCGCCGCCAGCCGGCGGACCTCCTTCCACATCACGGCGCGGCTCTCCGGATCGAGGCCGGTGGTGGGCTCGTCGAGGAAGAGCACCTCGGGGCGGTGGATCAGCCCTATGGCGACGTCGAGCCGCCGCTTCATACCGCCCGACCAGGTGATCGCCGGGCGGTCCGCCGCCGCTTCGAGCTGGAAGAGCTGGAGCAGCTCGAGCGTACGCGCGCGCACCGCCGCCGCCGGCAGATGGAAGAGGCGCCCCTGGAGGTCGAGGTTCTCGCGGCCAGTGGCCGCCAGGTCGACGCCGGAGCTCTGGGCGACGTAGCCGATCCGGCGGCGCACCTCGCGCGGCTGGTGGAGGACGTCGAAGCCGGCGACCTGCGCCGTCCCCGCCGTCGGCGCCGAGAGGGTGGTCAGGATGCGGACGGTGGTCGACTTGCCGGCGCCGTTGGGACCGAGCAGGGCGAACACCTCGCCGGCGCGAACAGAGAACGAGACACCGCGGAGCGCCTCGACGCCGCCGGCGTAGGTCTTGCGGAGCTCCGCGACGGCGATCGCGCCCGTAACCGCGTCCGTAGTCGCGTCCGTGTTCCTGTCCGTGACCGCGTCCGTGTTCCCTGGCGCTTTCAGTTCGATCCCGGGAAGAGCGAGCCGCCGATCAGGCTGCCAGGGACGTGCGTGAAGCCGCTGCCGGAGTCGCGGCGGTGGGGCGGCCGGGGACCCGGGAATCCGCCGCCGCCAAAGAAGCCGGGGCCCACGATCACCGAGCCGTAGAAGGGGTTGCCGTAGAACGGAGGATAGCCCTGGGGCTCTTCCTGCTGGCCGAGCTGGCGGGCGACGGAGAGCTCGGCGAGCGCGGCGATCCGGTCCTCACGCGCCGCGCGCGCCGCTTCCTGGCGGGCGGCGGCGTAGCGGGCGGAGGCCTCCTCCTGCGCGCGCTGCCTGGATTGGAGCTCCTCGTGGGTGAGCCACTGGCCGCCGGCGAGCACGAATCCCCGCCGACGCATCGAGTCGGCGTAGGGGACCCAGCGATCGAGCTGCGGATCGAGCACGTAGCCGTAGCCGCGCAGGATCGGCGCCAGGCCGGCGGCCCGCGGATCGAGCGTCGCCGCGGCCAGGGCGGCCTCGCGAGTCGCCTGGTCGAGCTCCTTGGCGCGGGCCCAGCGGGCGAGCTCCACCCAGTCGGCGGCGCCGGCCGTGGGGCTCTTCTTGAGCGCCTCCTTGCGGCGCAGGAACTCGGCGAGGTTCGAGTCCCCGGCCTCGACGCGCAGCACCTGATCCTTGGGGAGGCTGAGGGTTCCCCCCTGCATCCGGATGCGCACCTGCGAGCCGGCCGTCTCCGCGATCACCCCCTCGAACTTCCGCCCATTGACCAGGTAGACGTCATCCGCGAACGCCGGAACGGCGGTGAGGAGGAGGAGGGAGAGGAGAGGAAGGGACCGGTTCCGCATGGAAGCTTCCTTTATGAGACGGCCCGGCGGCCAGGGTGATTCTAGCACTCCTGGCCGTCTGGAGGCGATGATTCACAGGCCATGACATAATTCAGGAACTCGCAGACTGGAGAGGAGTTCCCATGCGACTCATCAAGATCACCGCGTTCTCCTGGGCCGGCCTCCTGTTGGCCTCGTTCCTTTCCGCCCAGACTCCCCAAGGGCCCGACGTCACGGTCAATACCAGGACAGGATTCCCCGCGTTCCCGCAGGTTGCCGCGGCGGCGAACGGAGCGTTCGTCGTCGCCTGGGAGCACAAAGAGTCCACGCGGCCCGATCGTCGCGTGTGGGTGCGCCGCTTCGCCGCCAACGGCAGGGCGCAGGGGCGCGAGTTTCCCGTCAGCACGTCCTCGCCGGGCGCGGCGCAGACCGTCCCCCAAGTCGCCATGGCGGCCGGGGGCAACTTCCTCGTCGTGTGGGAGACGGGAAACGGGATCGACCGCAGCATCGTCCTCGGCCGCTGCTTAGCCGCCAGCGGAAAAGCCTTCGGTCCCGCCTTCCGGCTCAACCCGGACAGCCAGGGGCTCGAAGTGAGCCCAGCCGTCGCGGCGGCTCCCGACGGCAGCTTCGTGGCCGTCTGGACGAGCGGCTCCAGCCCCTTTGGATACAGCGACGACATCCTCTCCCGGCGCTTCACGGCACAGGGCACGCCGCTCGGCGCCGCGTTCAAGGCCGTGTCTCCGGCGGGGCCCTATCAGAATTTCCCGCAGGTCGCCGTGAGCGGCAACGGAGACTTCCTCATCGGCTGGCAGTTCGCCAAGGTGACCAATGGAGCCTACTACCTCGGGGTCGCCGCGCGGCGATTCGACGCTGAGGGCCATCCGCTGGGAGACAGGTTCGAAGTCGCGCCGGGCGGCCTGAACGACCCGAACGGATTCGCCTTCGCGATGACGGAGGACGGCGAAGCTCTCTTCGCCTGGAAGGGCGCCCTTCCCGACACTCCCCCCTATGGCGGCGAATTCATCCTCCGTGGCATCCTGAGCCGGCGGATCGCCGCCGACGACTCACCCGTCGGCACCACGGTCCAGGTCAGCGAAACCCCCTTTGACAAGCTGTCCCAGGAGCCCCCGGCGGTCGCCGCGCTT
>DASWQX010001157.1:0-3842 GCA_036403495.1 Thermoanaerobaculia bacterium | reverse complement strand
TGCTCGGGGAGGCGCTCCTTGAGGAAGCTACGCAGCTCGGAGGTGGCCACCTCGCGCTCCGGGTAGGGGGTGACGTAGGCCACCAGCCGCCGGTCGCCCGGGCTGTCCTCGCGCGCCAGCACCGCCACCTCGCGCACCGTGGGGTGCTTGGCCAGGGCCGCCTCGATCTCGCCCAGCTCCACCCGGAAGCCGCGGACCTTCACTTGGCGGTCGGTGCGGCCGAGGAACTCCAGCTCGCCGGAGGGGAGCCAGCGCACCAGGTCGCCGGTGCGGTAGAGCCGGGCGCCGGGCGCCGCCGGCGCGTAGGGATCGGGGAGGAAGACGCTGGCGGTGAGGCCCGGGCGCCCCAGGTAGCCGCGCGCCACCCCGGCGCCGCCCATGCAGAGCTCGCCGGGCACGCCGACCGGCGACGGCTCCAGACGGGGGTCGAGCACGTAGGCGGTGAGCCCCAGGATCGGCCGCCCGAGCGGGAGCTCGCGGAGGCCGTCCATGGCGCCGGGCACGGTCGCCAGGTCGCAGATCGTGGAGGTGACGGTGACCTCGGTCGGCCCGTAGGTGTTCCAGATCTGCACCGCGGTGCCGAACCGCCGCGCCCACGCCGCCGCCCGCTCCGGCAGGGCCCGCTCGCCGCCCACGATCACCCGCCGCATGGCGGCGGGCCATTCCACCCCCTCGGCCTGTTCCGCGAGATCGGCCACCAGCCCGTGCCAGTAGGCGGTGGGGAGGTCGAGCAGGGTGATGCCGCGCGCCCGGCAGGCTTCCAGGAAGTCGGCGCTGGTGCCCAGCATGGCGTCGGTGCGCAGCACCAGGGTGCCGCCGGCGGTGAGGCAGGGATAGATCTCCTCGGCGCTGGTGTCGAAGCTGATCGAGGCGAACTGGAGGACGCGGTCGGCGGCGCCGATCGAGTACTCGGCGCGCATCGAGGCGTTGAAGCTCGCCAGCGCGCCGTGCGACACCATCACCCCCTTGGGGTTCCCCGTCGAGCCCGAGGTGTAGATGACGTAGGCGAGGCTCTCCGCCACCACCGGATCGTCCGGAGCGGTCGCCGGACACGCCGCGATCTGGGCGCGGTCGGCGTCGAGGCAGACGGCCTGCACCCGCGAGAGAACCTCCTCGCCGAAGCCGGCGAGCAGCCGCTGCTCGGTGACCAGGACCGGCGCGGTGGTGTCGGTCAGCAGGTAGTCCAGCCGCTCGCGGGGGTAGCCGGGGTCGATCGGCACGTAGGCGCCGCCGGCCTTGAGGACGGCGAAGAGCCCCACGATCAGCTCCGGCGAGCGTTCGAGGCAGAGCGCCACCCGCACCTCCGGCCCGACTCCCAGACTGCGCAGGAAGTGGGCCAGGCGGTTGGCCTGGGCGTCGAGCTCGCCGTAGGTGAGCTGCCGCTCGGCCTCCTCCCCCACCATCTCGCCCGCCATCAGCGCCAGGGCGTCGGGGGTGGCCTGGGCCTGGCGCGCGAAGGCGCGGTGGGCCAGGGGCTCGGGGGGGACGCCCGCCGCCGTCCCCCAGGCCAGCATCTCCGCCCGTTCCGCCGCCGAGGCGAGCGGCAGGTCGTCCAGGCTCCGCTCCGGCGCCGCGGCCACCCCGGCGAGCAGCACCTCGAGCTGGGCGAGCAGCCGCTCGATGGTGGACGCCTCGAACAGGCGCTCGTTGTAGATCATGAAGGCGTCGATCCCCGCCTCCCCCGGCTCGAGGACCAGGGTGAGGTCGAAGATCTCGGTCGCGAGCTGGCTGTTGAGGCCGGCACGCGAGGCGCGCAGGGTGAGCCCGGCAAACTCCAGCTCCGGGTCGGGGAGGTTCTGGACCTGGAACATCACCGCGAAGGGGGTCGCATGGCTCGCCGCCCGGTCCCCCTGCATGGCCTGGAGCACCATCTCCAGCGGCAGGTCCTGGTGGGCGTAGGCGCCCCCCGCCACCTCCTTCACCCGGGCCATCAGGGCGCTGAAGGCGAGGTCGCCGGAGACCGGCGTCCGCAGCACCAGGGTGTTGAGGAAGAAGCCGATCAGCCCCTCGATCTCCCGGTTGGTGCGGTTGGCGATCGGCACGCCGACAAGGATGTCCTCCTCCCCGGTGTAGCGGTAGAGGAGGGTGAGGAAGCCGGCGAACAGGAGCATGAAGGGGGTTACCCCCTCGCGGTCGGCGAGCGCCTTGAGGCCGGCCGCCAGGGGCGCCGGGAAGAGCCGCGAGCTGCCGCCGCCCACGAAGCCGTTCGCCGTCGACCGCGGCCGGTCGGTGGGCAGCCGCAGGGGGGGCGGCGCGCCGCCGAGCTGCCGGCGCCAGTAGCCGAGCTCCTCCTCCAGGGCCGGGCCGGCGAGCCGCTCGCGCTGCCAGGCGGCGAAGTCGGAGTACTGGATGGGGAGCTCGGGCAGCGGCGACGGCCGGCCGGCCACGAACGCCGTGTAGAGAGCGGCGATCTCGCGCACCAGCACCACCCACGACCAGCCGTCGCCGGTGATGTGGTGCATGTTGAACAGGCCGGTGTGCTCCTCCGGGCCGGCGATCAGCAGGAGCGCCCGGAAGACCGGCCCGCGCGCGAGGTCGAAGGGGCGCTCGTGCGCCGCCGCCTCCAGCCGCGCCATCTCCTCCCCGCGGATCGCCACGGGCAGCCCCGAAAGGTCGACGGCGGGGAACGGGAAGGGGGCGGCGGGGAGGACCCGCTGGTGCGGCTTCCCCGCCTCGCCCACGAAGACGGTGCGCAGCGCCTCGTGGCGGCGGACCAGCTCGTCCAGGCAGCGGCGGAGGACCGGGATCGACAGCGGGCCGGCGACCTCGACGCGGTTGAACAGGTTGTAGATCGGCGTCCCCGGATCGAGCTGGTCGAGGAACCACATCCGCTCCTGGGAGAAGGAGAGCGGCGCCGGCTCCGCGGCTCCGCCGGCCCGCCGCGGGATGCGCGGCGCGGCGGGCTCGGCGGCGGCCGCCGTCTCGGCGCCCCCCGCTCCGACGGCCTCGCGCAGCACCGCCGCCGCCTGCTCGACCGTGGCAGCGAGGAGCAGCGGCTGGAGCGGCAGCTCGGCCCGGAAGGCGTCGCGCAGCCGCGAGGCGACCTGGGTGGCGAGCAGGGAGTGCCCCCCCAGCTCGTAGAAGTTGTCCTCGGCCCCCACCTGGGCGACGCCGAGCACCTCCTGCCAGATGTGGGCGACCTCCCGCTCGTAGAGGTCGCGGGGAGCGACGTAGTTGGTGCGCAGGTTCGGCCGCTCCTTGCGCGACGGGGCCGGGGGCGGCAGCATCACCGCGACGGCCGCCGTCGCCACCGCGGCGCCCGGCCCGGCAGCGGCCGGCGCGACCGCCGCCGCGGCGTCGATCCAGTGGCGGCGGCGCTCGAACGGATAGGTCGGCAGCGGCACCCGGCGGCGCCCCTGACCGGCATAGAGCTCCCGCCAGTCGATCTTCGCCCCGGCGACCCAGAGCCGGCCGACGGCGCCGAGCAGGGCCGCGAGGTCGGAGCTGGTGTCCTTGGGCTGGCGCATGGCGGAGACGACCGGCCGCTCGTCGGGGGCGGCGAGGTGCCAGCGGATCAGCGGCGCGAGTCCCGCGCCGGGGCCGACCTCGAGCAGCGCCATCCCGGGCTCGCCGGCGCGCAGCGCCTCGACGCCGTCCGAGAAGCGCACCGGCTGGCGCAGGTGGCGCGCCCAGTAGGCGGGATCGGCGGCCTCGGCGGCCTCGATCCAAGTGCCCGAGCTGCTCGACACGAAGGGGATCTCCGGCGCCCGCGGCCCCACCGCGGCGACCCGGGCCTGGTAGGGGGCCACGGCGGGCTCCGTCTGCGGCGAGTGGCCGGCGAAGGCGACCTGGAGGGGCATCGCCATCACCCCCTCGGCGGCGAGCCGGGAGGTGAGCTCCGC
>DASWQX010001156.1:0-3377 GCA_036403495.1 Thermoanaerobaculia bacterium | reverse complement strand
CAGCTACCACGGCCGGTCCAGCCGGACGGCGAGCCGGGCCGTCAGCCACTCGACGAGCCGGACGGTAGCGACGCGGGCCGCGCGCACGGCGCGGTGAGCGAAAGCTGATCGAGCCTCGCTTCGATCAGCCTCCGTGGCCTGCGACCTCATCCCCTAGCCCCTTCTCCTGAAGGAGAAGGGGAACGACTCCAAATAATCCTTGCAGCCGGGCCCTCCTCTCCTTCAGGAGAGGGATCGAGGGTGAGGTCGCAGGCCACCACCCCACCTGGCGCGCTCCTTGCTTCCGCCTTTGATCTCTCGATGCGGAAAATTTTCTCTGCCGGCCTCATCCTGGCCCTGGCCGCGAGCCTGGCCTTCGCGTGCTCGCGGCAATCTCCCGAGGAGAAGCTGCTCGACACGGCACGGCCCGCCGTCTCCTGGTTCGCCACCCTGCGGATGACCGGCGAGCGGTGGATCGCCAACAGCGTCCCGAAATCCTTCGTGAAGTCGACCGTCGGCGAGGCCCGCAAGGACCTCGGCAAGGTGGCGGACGCGGCCGGCAAGTCCCCCGTTCCCGCCGGGGAGAAGCTCCCCCTGCTGGCTCTGATGCGGGAGGGACGGGCCGTGGGCCTCGGCCTTCAGAAGGCGGCCGAGGCGGGGGACCGGCCGGGGGCGGCGCGGCAGGTGGCGCAGCTCGTGGCGCTCCAGGAACGGATCGCGGCCTGGCAGCGGCAGCTCGGGGGGACGCGATGAACGGCAAGAAGGCGGCCACCCTGGCGCTCGGCATCCTCACCAGTGTCGGCGGCTTCTTCGACGTCGGCAACATCGCGACGAGCACGCAGGCCGGCGCGGCCTTCCGCCTGCAGCTCCTCTGGCCACTGGTCTTCGGCACCGTCGTGATGATCTTCCTGGTCGAGATGTCCGGCCGCTTCGCCGCCGTCACCCGCCAGGCGCTGCCCGACGCCATCCGCACTCACCTCGGCTTCACCGCCTGGCTGGGGCCGTTCATCATCCTGGCGCTGGTCCACTTCCTGGTGCTCGGCGCGGAGATCGGCGGCATCTGCTTCGCCCTCCATCTGATCACCGGGCTGCCGGTCCCCTTCTGGGCCCTCCCCGTCTCCGTGCTGCTCTGGCTCTTCCTCTGGCGCTCGACCTTCGGCGCCATCGAGAACAGCTCGTCACTGCTCGGCCTGATCACCCTGGCCTTCGTGGTGGCGGCCTGGCATCACCATCCGCCGGCCGGCCAGATCCTGGCGGGGATGGTCCCCAGCCTCCCCCACCACGACCCGGCCCGCTACTGGTTCATGGTGGTCAGCCTGTTCGGCGCCGCGGTCACCCCGTACGTCTTCTACTTCTATTCCTCCGGCGCGGTCGAGGACAAATGGGACGAGTCCTACATCGGCGTCAACCGTGGGGTCGCCTTCATCGGCATGGGGTTCGGCAGCATCATCGCGGTGGCCGCCCTGATCGTCGCCGCCGTGGTCTTCGCCCCGCGCGGCATCCAGGTCGACGACTACCACCAGGCGGCGCTGCTGCTCACCGAGAGCTTCCCCTTCTGGGGCTTCGTCCTGTTCGCCGCCTCGATGGGGATCGCCTGCCTCGGCGCCGCCGTCGAGGTCTCGCTCTCGATGGCCTACACGGCCGCCCAGACGTTCGGCTGGAACTGGGGGGAAAACCTCGATCCCCGCGAGGACGCCCGCTTCTCGCTCACCTACACCGTGGCCATCCTCGCCGCGGCGCTGCTGATGCTGTTCGGCGTCGATCCGCTGAAGCTGACCCTGCTCACCATGGCGATCAACGCCGCCGTGCTCCCCTTCATCGCCATCCCCTTCCTGCTGCTGATGAACGACCGCAAGCTGCTGGGCGAGCACGCCAACGGCTGGATCTCGAACACGGTGACCATCGTGACCCTGGCGCTGGCGCTCGTCCTCGCCGTCGTCTCGATCCCGCTGATGATCATGGGGGGCAGCTAGATGGGAGACAAGCCATGAAGGCGTTCAACCATCTGACGGACGAGCTGGAGCTCGGCCGGGACGTTCTCGACAAGCAGGTGGTCGACCGCGAGGAGATCAAGATGGGGCGGGTCGACGGCCTGCTGCTGGAGCTGCGGGAGGGCAAGCCGCCGCGGATCGAGGCGATCGAGATGGGGGGCGTGGTGCTGGCGGCGCGCATCCATCCGTGGCTCGCCCGCTTCGTCGACGGCTGGCGCCGCCGCTTCGGCATCCGCAAGACCGCCGTCTACAAGGTCCCCTGGTCGGCGGTCGAGGATCTCAACGAGTACCACATCAAGATCGACGCCGCGGCCGGCGACACCCCCAACTTCGCCTGGGAGCACTGGCTGCAGGACCACGTCATCGCTCATATCCCGGCCGCGGCGAAGGGGGGCAACGAGGAGTGAAGACGATCCACTTCGAGCACCTGCTCGGCCGCGAGGTGCGGGACCCCGAGGGCAAGCGGGTCGGCCGCATCCTGGCGGTGAGCACCCGCCCCGACGGCGAGGACTGCGTGGTCCACGAATACCTGCTCGGCACCGCCGCCCTCCTCACCCGCCTGGGCATCTCCGCCCAGCGCCTCGTCGGCATGAAGATCCGCCGCAAGCCCCTCTGCGTCCGCTGGGACCTCCTCGACCTCCGCGATCCGAAGAAGCCGACGTTGAAGTGCTCGCGAGAGGAGCTGAAGGGGAAGACGTAGCCTGGGGCGTGATCGCGACGCCCAACGGTGGAGCACCCAACCGAACGGCTGGAACCTTTCTTGGAACGGGTAGACAGGGCCGAGCGGGCCCAGCTATCCTTCCTTCCAGCCGCACCAACCCCGAGAACGCTCCGGAGCATCGATATGCCCTACGTGATCACCGAGCCCTGCGTCGGCACGAAGAACGCGGCTTGCGTGGATGTCTGCCCCGTCGACTGCATCCACGAGTCCAGTAACCAGTACTACGTCGATCCCGAGGTGTGCATCGACTGCGGAGCGTGCGAGCCGGCGTGCCCGGTGCAGGCCATCTTCAACGAAACCGAAGTGCCGTCGCAGTGGACCAGCTACATCCAGACGAACCGCACGCTAGCCGAAAAAAGGTAGCGCGGCACGCCGTCCGCGTCGTGCGCGCCTGGAGGGACCGGTCGCTGCCGGTCACGCTCCTGTACGCGGCGAACGAGGGAGGGCGTGAGCCCTACCCGTTATCCACATCTCTGCATCGTAGGGAGGGGGACAGCCCGGAGGGCGGGCTTTGTCCAGCCTGGCGTTTCAACGCCAGGTGGACGTAGACCCAGATCATTCCAAGCCCAAAGGGCGGCCGCGTTTTCAACAACCGGCCACCCCTTCGGGGTTTGGGCACGTTGGAGACGTCCGTACCTGCGGTTAAAACCGCAGGCTGTTCAAAGCCCGCCCTCCGGGCGATCCCC
>DASWQX010001155.1:0-4340 GCA_036403495.1 Thermoanaerobaculia bacterium | reverse complement strand
GGAGTCCGGGGGGCAGGCGGTGCAGGTCGTCGAGCCGCCGCATCCCTTCGCCGCCGACCGGGTCGATCTCCGCAGCCTCCCCGCCGCGGAGCGCGAGGCGGAGGCCCTGCGCCTGGCGGCGGAGGCGGTGCGCGTGCCGTTCGACCTGAAGGCGGGGGGGCTGCTGCGGGTCACCCTCTTCGAGCTCGGCGACGAGCACCACCTGCTCCTGCTGGTGATCCACCACATCGTCGCCGACGGCTGGTCGATGGGGGTCCTGCTGGCCGAGCTGACGGCGCTCTACGAGGCGTTCGCCACCGGCCACCCCCTCCCCCCCGAGCCGCCGCTGCAGTACGCCGACTTCGCGGTCTGGCAGCGGGGGTGGATGAGCGGCGAGGTGCTGGCCGGGCAGCTCGCCTACTGGCGGGGCCGGCTGGCCGGCGCGCCCCCCCTGCTCGAGCTCCCCACCGACCGGCCGCGGCCGGCCGAGCTGAGCTTCCGCGGCGCCCGCCGCCCCCTCGCCCTGCCGGCGGAGCTGGGGCGCGAGCTCATGGCCCTGGGACGGCGGGAGAACCTGACCCCCTTCATGGTCCTGTTCGGCGGCTTCGCGGCGCTGCTGGCCCGCTACACCGGCCAGACCGACCTCGTGGTCGGCTCGCCGATCGCCAACCGCCGCCGCACCGAGATCGAGGGGCTGGTCGGCTTCTTCGTCAACAACCTGGTGCTGCGGGTGGATCTGGACGGCGATCCCGGCTTCCGCGAGTTGGGGAGCCGCGTGCGCGAGGCCGCGCTGGGCGCCTTCGCCCACCAGGACCTGCCGTTCGAGAAGCTGGTCGACGAGCTGCGGCCGGAGCGGGCGCTCAGCTACTCGGCCCTGTTCCAGGTGATGTTCAACCTGCAGAACGCCCGGCCGCCGAAGATCGAGCTGTCGCGCCTCACCCTGACGCCGCTGGCAGTCGAGCTCAGCCGGTCCCCGTTCGACCTCTCGGTCAACCTGCTGGAAGGGGCGGACGGGTTCGCCGGCGGGCTGGAGTACGCCACCGACCTGTTCGATCCCGAGACCGCCGACCGGCTGGCCCGCCACTTCGAGGCCCTGCTCCGCGGCATCGCCGCCGAGCCTGGGCGCCGGCTCTCCGAGATCCCTCTCCTCTCGGCCGCCGAGCGCCGCCAGCTCCTCGCCGATTGGAACGACACCGGCCGCGACTGGCCGGCGGGAACGCTGGTCCACGAGCTGTTCGAGGCCCAGGCCGCGCGCACACCGGACGCCGTGGCAGTCGCCGACGGCACGGAGACCCTGACCTACGCCGGACTGGACGAGCGAGCCAACCGCCTGGCCCACCACCTGCGGAGCCTGGGGGCCGGCCCGGAGGCGCTGGTGGGGCTCTGCGTCGAGCGCTCGGCGGCGATGGTGGTCGCCCTGCTGGCGGTGCTGAAGAGCGGCGCGGCCTACGTGCCGCTCGATCCGTCGCATCCGGCCGAGCGCCGTGAGATGGTGCTGGCGGACAGCGGCGTGAGCCTGCTGCTCACCGACGAGCGCCTGCTGGCGGACCGCGAGGCGATCGCCGCCGCAAGTCCCGAGGCGCCGGAGCGCCGGACCAGCGAGGAGAGCCTCGCCTACGCCATCTTCACCTCGGGCTCGACCGGCCGTCCCAAGGGGGTACAGCTGCCGCATCGGGCGGTGGTGAGCTTCCTGCGTGCCATGGCTGAGCGCCCCGGAATGCGGGAAGGCGACGTGGTGCCGGCGCTCACCACCCTCTCCTTCGACATCGCCGGCCTGGAGATCTACCTGCCGCTGTCGGTGGGCGGCCGGATCGAGGTGGTGGGGCGGGACGAGGCGGCGGACGGCGCGCGGCTGGCGGCGCGGATCGCCGCGGCCGGCGTCACCGTCCTCCAGGCCACGCCGGCCACCTGGCGGCTGCTGCTGGAGGC
Source organism: Thermoanaerobaculia bacterium (assembly GCA_036403495.1). Classification (GTDB taxonomy): domain Bacteria; phylum Acidobacteriota; class Thermoanaerobaculia; order Multivoradales; family UBA5704; genus DATARR01. The sequence continues at coordinate 2,432 of DASWQX010001155.1, read as the reverse complement.
GGGGTGGGCGGGCGTCCCCAGGCTCAAGGCGCTCTGCGGCGGCGAGGCGCTGCCGCCCGATCTGGCGGCGGCCCTGCTGGCGCGCGGCCTCGAGCTCTGGAACGTCTACGGCCCCACCGAGACCGCCATCTGGTCGGCGGCCGGCGAGGTGCGGCCGGGCGAGCCGGTGCTGATCGGCCCGCCGATTGCCAACACCCATCTGTACGTGGTCGACCGGAGCCTCGGCCCGGTCCCCGTCGGCGTCGGCGGCGAGCTGTTGATCGGCGGCGCGGGGCTGGCCCGCGGCTACCTCGGCCGGCCTGACCTCACCGCCGAGCGGTTCATCCCCCATCCGTTCGCGGCGAGCGCGGGGGCCCGGGTCTACCGCACCGGCGACCTGGTGCGCTACCGCCCCTCCGGTCTCCTGGAGTTCCTCGGCCGCATCGACCACCAGGTCAAGGTGCGCGGCTTTCGTATCGAGCTGGGGGAGATCGAGGCGGCGCTCGCCCGCCACCCGGCGGTCCGCCAGGCGGTGGTGACCGTCCGCGACGATGGCGGCGAGAAGCGGCTGGCGGCCTACGTTGTGCCCCACCCGGAGACCGGCGCGCTCCCCATCCCCGCGGCCGGCGAGCTGCGCGACTTCCTCTTCCGTTCGCTCCCCGAGTACATGCTGCCGGCGAGCTTCACCTCGCTGGCGGAGCTGCCGCTCAGCCCCAGCGGCAAGCTCGACCGCCGCGCCCTGCCGGCGCCGGAAGCCGGCGCTTCGGGGGGCGAGCGGATCGAGCCGCGCGGCCCGATCGAGGAGCTGCTGGCCGAGATCTGGGCGGAGATCCTGGGTCTCGGACGGGTCGGCGCGCGGGACAACTTCTTCGAGCTGGGCGGCCACTCGCTGCTGGCGACGCGGGTGGTGTCGCGGGTGCGCGGCGCCTTCGGAGTCGACCTGCCGCTGCGCCGGCTGTTCGAGGTCCCCACCGTAGCCGGGCTCGCCCACGCCGTCGAGGCCGCCCGGGCCGCCGGCTCGGCGCCTCTGCCGCCGCTGGCGCGGACCGCGCGGAGCGGCCCCCCGCGCCTCTCCTTCGCTCAGGAGCGGCTCTGGTTCCTCGACCGGCTGAGCCCGGGGACCGCCGTCTACACCATTTCCTCGGCCCACCGGGTGGCGGGGGCGTTCGACGCCGCGGCCTTCGCCCGCGCCATCGGCGAGATCGTGCGCCGGCACGAGGCGCTGCGCACCACCTTCCAGCTCGTCGACGGCGAGCCGCGGCAGATCATCGCGCCCGAGGGCACGCCGGAGATCGCGACGGTCGACCTCTCGGCGCTGGCGCCCGAGCGGCGGGAGGCCGAGGCAAGGCGCCGGATCCAGGCGGTGGAGGCGCGGCCGTTCGACCTCGCCACCGGCCCGCTGCTGCGCACGCTGCTGGTGCGGCTGGAGGCGGCGGACTGGATCGTCCTGCCGGCCCTCCACCACATCGTGGGCGACGGCTGGTCGATGGATGTCCTGGTGCGCGAGATGCTGGCCCTCTACGAGGCCTTCTCGCGTGGCCTGCCCTCGCCGCTCCCCCAGTTGGAGCTCCAGTACGCCGACTACGCCGAGTGGCAGCGGGGAGGGCTCCAGGGAGCGGCGCTGGAGGCAGAGCTCGCCTGGTGGCGGCGAGAGCTGGTGGGCGCGCCCACCCTGCTCGACCTGCCCGCCGACCGGCCCCGCCCCACCGTGCAGCGGTTCCACGGCCGGAACCTGGTACAGCCGCTGGCGCCGGAGCTCCAGCGGCGTATCGGCGACGCCGGCAAGCGGGAGGGGGTCACCCTGTTCATGACCCTCCTCGCCGCCTTCCAGGCGTTGCTGGCCCGGCTGACCGGCGGCGTCGACCTGGTGATCGGCACGCCGGTCGCCGGCCGCAACCGCGTCGAGACCGAGGGGCTGATCGGCCTCTTCCTCAACAGCCTCCCCCTGCGCGGCGTCGCCGGCGGCGACCCGTCGCTGCGCCGGATGCTGGCGGGTGCCCGCGAGGTGACGCTCGCCTCGTTCGCCCATCAGGACGTGCCGTTCGAGAAGCTGGTCGAGGCTATGGCCCCCGAACGGAACCTCAGCCACGCGCCGGTCTACCAGGTCATGCTGGTGCTGCAGAACGCGCCGCGCCAGATCCTCGGCCTCCCCGGGTTGACGCTGACGCCGATCGAGCTGGAGGGGAGCAGCGCCAAGCTCGACCTCACGCTCAACGTGCAGGAGACCGCCGGCGGCCTGATCCTGCGCTGGCTCTACAACCGCGATCTCTTTGACGCGACGACCGTCGCGCGCTGGGCGGGCCACCTCGAAACCCTCCTCGCCGGCGGCCTGGAAGCGCCGGAGCGCCGGCTCTCCGAGCTGCCGCTGCTGACGGCGGCCGAGGCGCGGCAACTGGTGGAGTGGAACGACACGGGGGTGGAGTACCGCACCGGCATCCGCCTCCACGAGCTGA
>DASWQX010001154.1:0-5555 GCA_036403495.1 Thermoanaerobaculia bacterium | reverse complement strand
GACGAGCAGGCTGACCACCAGCGCCAGCGGAAAGGCGAGGTTGAGCGGAATGCGCTCCGGAAAGCCCGGCAGGAACCGCCCCAGCCGCGCGATGTGCGCGCCGGCGCCGATCGGCACTGTCTCCAGGATCGGATCTCCCGGCGGCTTGTAGTGGTACTGGGTGAAGTAGCTCGCCAGGGCCACCGCGATGAAGTTCATCATGATCGTGGTGATCACCTCGTGCGCCCCGAACCGCGCCTTGAGCACGCCGGGAATCGCCCCCCACGCCGCTCCGGCGACGATCGCCGTCAGGAAGCAGAGCGGCACCAGCAGCCACGCCGACCACCCCGCGAAGGTGATTCCCACCCAGGCGGTGGCGAAGGCCGCGATGTAGAGCTGTCCCTCGGCGCCGATGTTCAGCAGCCCGCAGCGGAAGGCCACCGCCACCGCGAGGCCGGTGAAGATCAGCGGCGTCGCGTAGAAGAGCGTGTAGCCGATCCCATCCGGCCAGGTGAGGGCGCTGCCGATCAGCAGCTCGTAGGTGCGGATCGGGCTGTCGCCGACCAGCGCGATCAGCACCGCGCCGACGAGGAAGGCCGCGACCACCGCGGCCAGGGGGAAGAGGAGCTCGCGCAGGACTTTCATGATCTTTTCAAGGGACGATCAGGCCGTGGCCTCGCCGCCGGTCATCAGGAGGCCGATCTCTTCGGTCGACGCGCGGGCCGGATCGACCTCGGCCACGATCGTCCCTCGCCGCATCACCAGCAGGCGGTCGGCGAGCGCCGTCACCTCCTCGAGCTCGGAAGAGACGAGCAGGATGGCGCAGCCGGAATCGCGCAGCTCGACCAGCCGGCGGTGGATGAACTCGATGCCGCCGATGTCCACTCCCCGCGTCGGCTGTGCCACCAGCAGGAGCTTCGGCGGCAGCGCCAGCTCGCGGCCGAGGATCAGCTTCTGCTGGTTGCCACCGGAGAGGGCGCGGGCGGGGAGGTCGAGGTCGGGCGGACGGACGTCGAAGGCGTCGACGATCGACTTGGCACGGCGGCGGATCGCCTCGCGGTCGAGCCACGAGTGGCCCGGTCCGACGGCGACCGGAGAGCGGTCGTCCACCCCCAGGATGGCGTTCTCCGCGAGGTCGAAGTCGAGCAGCAGCCCGCGCCGCTGGCGGTCCTCGGGGACGTGGGCGATCCCCCGCTCGTTGCGCTGGCGGGCCGGCAGTGCGGTGACGTCGGCGCCGCCAAGCTCGATCGAGCCGCCGACGCTCCGGCGGTCGACCAGGCCAGCGAGCGTGTCGATCAGCTCGGTCTGGCCGTTCCCCTCGACTCCCGCGATCCCCACGATCTCGCCGGCCCGCACCTCGAAGGAGACGCCGTCGAGCGTCCTCCCCCCCGCCGCGTCCTTGAGAGAGAGATCGCGCACGCGCAGCACCGGAGCGCCCGGCTTCGCCGGCGGCTTGACCACCCGCAGCAGCACGTCGCGCCCCACCATCAGCCGCGCCAGCTCGGCGGCATTGGTTTCCGCCGTCTTCCGGTGCCCCACGACGCGGCCGTCGCGCATCACGGTCACCTCGTCCGAGATCGCCAGCACCTCCGAGAGCTTGTGGGTGACGATGACGATCGTCTTCCCCTGCTCCCGCATGCCGCGCAGGATCTGGAAGAGCTCCGCCACCGCTTGCGGCGAGAGCACGGCGGTCGGCTCGTCGAGGATCAGCAGCCGCGCCTCGCGATAGAGCGCCTTCAGCAGCTCAACCCGCTGCTGCTCGCCCACGGAGAGCGTCTCGACGCGGGCTTCCGGGTCGATCTGGAGGCCGAATTCACTGGAGAGCCGGCGGACGCGCGCCGCGGCCCCCTTGAGGTCGAGCGCCAGAACCGAACCCGGCTCGATCCCCAGGACGATGTTCTCGGCCACCGTCATCGTCTCGACCAGCATGAAGTGCTGGTGCACCATGCCGATGCCGAGAGCGATGGCGTCGTGCGGGCTGGCGAGCCGGCGGACCTGGCCGTCGACCATCACGTCCCCGGAATCCGCCGAATAAAAGCCGTAGGCGATCCGCATCGCCGTCGACTTGCCGGCGCCGTTCTCGCCGACGATCGCGTGGATCGTCCCGGGGGCCACCGCGAGGCTGACGCGGTCGTTCGCCAGCACGTCGCCGAAACGCTTGGTGATGTCGCGCAGCTCGAGCATGTCGATGGCAGGCTCGACGGCTACTTCGCCATCGCGTCGGTGACCTTGATCTCGCCGCGGATGATCCTGGCCTTGGCGACCTCGACCTGGCGGATCACGTCGGGGGAGATCAGCTTGGCATTGTATTGATCCATGGCGTAGCCGATGCCGTCGTTCTCCAGGCCATAGACGTGGATCCCCCCCTTGAAACGGTGGTTCATCATGTCGCCCACAATCTGGTAGACGGCGTTGTCGACCCGCTTGACCATGCTGGTGAGGACGAACCCCGGCTTGACCCAGTTCTGGTTGGAGTCGACGCCGATGACGTACTTGCCGTACTGCTCGGCGGCGTCGAAGGCGCCCAGCCCAGAGTTGCCGGCGGCGGCGAAGATCACGTCCGCCCCCTTGCCGATCTGCGCGACCGAGAGCTCCTTGCCCTTGCCCGGATTGTTCCACGCCGACTCGGTGACGCCGACGTAGTTCTGGATCACCTCGATCCTCGGGTTGACCGCCCGCGCCCCCTCCTCGTAGCCGACCTCGAACTTGTGGATCAGCGGGATGTCCATCCCTCCCACGAAGCCGAGCACGCCGCTCTTCGATTCGTGGGCGGCGATCATCCCCACGAGGTAGCTCCCCTCGTGCTCCTTGAATACCAGCGAGGCGACGTTGGGGAGATCGCTGACGCCGTCGACGATGGCGAAATTGATCTTCGGGTAGTCCTTGGCCACCGCTTCGACGATCGGCGTCTGGGCGAAGCCGATGCCGATCACCAGGTTGTAGCCGACCTCGGCGAAGGCGCGCATGGCGGGCTCGAGCGAGGTGGGGTCGCCCGGCTCGGCGTCGCGCAGCAGGATGGGGTAATCCTTCGCCGCCCGCCGCACGCCTTTCCAGGCCGCGGCATTGAACGAACGGTCGTCCTTGCCGCCGCTGTCGAAGACGATGCCGACATGGATCTTGTGGGGATCCTCGGCGGCGTAGCTCAAGTCCCGGCACGCCGAGACGGCGAGCCCCAGGGCAAGCGCGAGGCCGAGGCCGAAAACCTTCCGGAGCCGCATGGTCGTGGCGCGAGGGTACCCCGCGGGGAGGCCCGAAGGCAAGGCACGGTGAAGGCGCCGGCCTCGAATGTTGGCCTCTCCCTTGCAGTAGACCTCGGACGTGAAGGCAAGCAAGATTTTGAAGCTCCACTAACTGCGAGGAGATTCTCCAATGAACGACGAAACCTATCCCAACGCCACCACCACGAAGGTCTCCACCGCCGAGCTCGATCACGAGGCTCGCCACGACGCCAACCGCGATCCCATCACCGGCGCGCCTGGAGCCCATCCGGTCGGCACCGGCGTCGGCGCGGCCTCCGCGGCGGTGGCCGGCGCGGCTCTCGGCGGCGCGGTGGGCGGCCCGGTGGGCGCCGTGATCGGTGCCGCCGTGGGCGGCGTCGCCGGCGGCCTGGCCGGCAAGGGCGTGGCCGAGGGGATCAACCCCACCGAGGAGGACGCCTACTGGCGGAACAACTACGCGAGCCGTCCCTACGCCGCCAACCGCACCTACGACGACCTCGCCCCGGCTTACAAGTACGGCTACACCTCGGCCGCCACGCGCGCCGGCCGCACGTTCGACGACGCCGAAAACGACCTCCAGCACGGTTGGGAGCAGGCCAAAGGCAAGTCCAGTCTCGTCTGGAGCGACGCCAAGCACGCCGTCAAGGACGGCTGGCACCACGTCGAGGACGCCATTCCGGGCGACGCCAACCACGACGGCCACTAGGATCGCGGCGACCCAGGAGGACGCTATGAACGACGAGAAGAAATCGACCTCCGGCCAGACGGCGACTGCCGAGCCGGAACAGCATCGCCCCGACCGCCGCACCGACGCCGGCCTCGGCATGTTCGAGCGCGTCAACAACATCGTCGGCACGACCGGCATCGGAGTCGCCTCCGGCATGGGTGGCGCCCTGGAAGCGACGGAGGTCCGGGACGACACCACCAACATCTCCGGCACCGACGAAACCACCGGCTTCACCGACGAAGACGACCGCTACTGGCGGGAGAATCACGGCAACCGGCACTACGCCAACCCCGCCAGCAACTACGAGGAGTATCAGCCGGCCTATCAGTACGGCACCGACGCGGCCCGCCGCGCCCAGGGGCGGAAGTGGGAGGACGCGCAGGGGGACCTGGAGAGCGGATGGGACAAGGCCCGGGGGGGCTCCAGCCTCGCCTGGGAGAACGCCAAGGATGCTACCCGCGCCGCCTGGGACCGCGTCGAGCGGGCCCTTCCCGGCGACGCCGACCACGACGGCCGGTAGCCGATCTCCCCGTTTGCAGATAACTTGAGCCCGGGCGGCGACGCTCCGGGCTCTCGTCGTTTTGAGAGGGCCGACACCCCTCGTGGGGTGTCAAACCGGAATCAATAGGTCGCCAGGCAAGGATCAGAGCAGTGGATCCCCACGGACTCGGGATGGCAGATGGGATCGGAGCCCGGCGGGGTGCAGCCGACCGGCTGCAACATCTTGGTAATTCCATGGCTCCGCCGCTCCGCCCGTGCCTTCTCGAAGGCCGGAGTCCAGCCGGCTTCGAAATTGCTGCTCATGCGGGGCAGGTACGTGTCCGGAATCTGGTCGCCGTCGGTGTCCACCAGAAGGGGTGACCGACCCGAGAAGGACTTGGCGTCGGAATGCGAGCCCCAGGTGGATTTGGGGTCGGCCGCGAGGGTGAAGCTGCGGACGAGGTCCAACTTCTGCCCGCCCACGCGAGTCGGGACGAACGAGATCTTGTAGGTGACGGCAACCGGCGCCTCGAAGCGGCCGCTGGACTCCGTCTCCCGGATGATCTTCATCTGAGTGGTCGGCTGCGTGCCGCTCAGGGTGACGCGGACGTTGAACTCGCCGCAGGAGGTTTTGATCGGAGTCACGCTCTCCAACTGTAGAGCCCGGATCTGCACGCGGGTCATCGCCACGCCGCTGCCGTCGAAGGTGGCGTCGTCCAGGCGCTGAACGATCGTATCCGCGCCGTCGAGCTCGCCCGGCGTGCCGGTCGCGAGGGGGTGGCCCTGCAGCACCACGCGGCCGGTGAAGGCGTCCGAGTTGGCGCAGAAGAAGCCTCTCGGGATGGGATTCTTCTCAAATTTCACGAACGTCGTTCCATCTCCGGGGGTACGCCAGACGTCAATGCCGTTATGGATGGTGTGCACGGGCGCGGCGACGACCGGCAGGGCGGCGAGGAGCGCGATTGCCAAACTTCCGACGAATGCTCTTTTCATGGATCTCCTCCGGGTAGCTGGGTTGGCTTGAAACCGTTGGGTGGTCGACAGGGACACGACACCACTGTCCCTGCTCGCAAGAGCTTTCAAAAAATCTCTGAACGGAGTCTCTCTACTGTCTCAGGTACTTCTCAAGGCCAAAAGCGTGACAGCGGTCC
>DASWQX010001153.1:0-4967 GCA_036403495.1 Thermoanaerobaculia bacterium | reverse complement strand
GCGGCGCCAGGAGTGCTCGGGCGGGAGCCACAGCGATGCAGCGGGCAGCACGGCCGGCCCGTGAGGGGAGGGTGCGGAGGGATGTCCGGGATCGTTCATGGCGTGGCTCGCGTCGTGGCATCGCCGGCGGCCGGCCGAGCTGAGGTCTTGGCAGGCTCGGAGGAGCTCGCCACCAGCTCGACTTCCTTGGCGCCCAGCCGGCGCAGCAGGTCCGCGGTACGGTCGCGATCAAACTGGGGATCCCAGGACTCGATCGAAATGAAGAAGCCGTCGTCGCTCGCCCGTTCGAACCGCTTCGAGGCGAAGAGCGGGTGATGGAGCGTCGGCAACTGGTTCATGGCGAACATCCCGAGCACGGCACCGAAGGCACCGCCCAGCACGCTCAGCTCGAAGGTGACGGGGATGAAAGCCGGCCAGCTGAAGAAGGGCTTGCCGCTGATCACCAGCGGGTAGGCGATGGTGCTCACCCAGCCCTGGAGGCCGATGCCGGTCGCGGCACCGCCGAGCGCCATCACGAGGACCACCCACGGCAGGAGCGAGGCCTTGAGGCCCATGGCGCGGTCGAGCCCGTGGATGGGGAACGGCGCGTGCGCGTCCCAGCGGGTGTAGCCGGCATCGCGCACGCCCTCGCAGGCGTGGTAGAGCTCGGCCGGGGTGGCAAACTCGGCGAGCGCGCCGAAGAGCTCGCCGGGCGGCAGGCTGGGGCGCAATATTCCCTTAAAAGCGCCCATCAGGCGGTTCCTCCGCGGGCGAGATCGAGCGCCCCCCCGGCCCCGGCGGCGACCGGCGCGTGCTCGATCGTCGGCGCCTCATGGGGGTGGGCGATCGCCTGCGGCAGCACGGTCTTCACTTCGGCCGTGGCGACGATGGGCAGGAAGCGCACGAAGAGGCAGAACAGAGTGAAGAACAGGCCGAAGCTGCCGATCAAGGTCGAGACGTCGAAGAAGGTGGGAGTGAAATAGAACCAGCTCGACGGCAGGAAGTCGCGATGGAGCGAGGTGACGATGATGACGAAGCGCTCGAACCACATGCCGATGTTGACGCAGATCGACAGCGCGAACAGCCAGACCAGGGACGACCGCACCTTCTTGAACCAGAAGAACTGCGGCAGGATCACGTTGCAGGTCACCATGGTCCAGTAGGCCCAGGCGTAGGGTCCCAGGGCGCGGTTCTTGAAAGTGAAGAGCTCGTAGGCGCTGCCCGAGAACCAGGCGATGAAGAACTCCAAGCTGTAGGCGTAGCCCACCATCGTGCCGGTGGCCAGCATGATCTTGGCCATGTAGTCGAAATGCTTCATGGTGATGATCTGCTCGAGACCGAAGGCCTTGCGCATGATCACCATCAGCGTCAACACCATTGCGAAGCCCGAGAAGATGGCGCCGGCGACGAAGTAGGGCGGGAAGATCGTGGTGTGCCAGCCGGGGAGCTGGGAGGTCGCGAAGTCCATCGACACGATCGAGTGCACGGACAGCACCAGGGGCGTCGCGAGGCCGGCCAGGATCAGGTACGCCGTCTCGTAGTGCTTCCAATGGCGCATCGAGCCGCGCCAGCCCAGGGCGAACGCGGCGAAGCCCTTTTGCCGCAGGCCGGTCGAGCGGTCGCGCATGGTGGCGAGATCCGGCACCAGGCCCACATACCAGAAGAGGAGGGAGACGGTGCCGTAGATCGAGACCGCGAAGACGTCCCACATCAGGGGGCTGCGGAACTGCGGCCACATCCCCATCTGGTTGGGGACCGGGAACATCCAGTACGCCACCCATGGGCGGCCGATGTGGATGCCGGGAAAGATCAGCGCGCACGCCACCGCGAAGAGGGTCATCGCCTCCGCCGAGCGGTTGATCGAGGTGCGCCACTTCTGGCGGAAGAGGAAGAGGATCGCCGAGATCAGGGTGCCGGCGTGGCCGATGCCGACCCAGAAGACGAAGTTGGTGATGTCGAAGGCCCAGCCGACGGGATTGTTGAGGCCCCAGACGCCGATCCCCTCCCAGAACAGCCAGGCGATGCTGACGCCGAGCAGGCCGAGCATCGAGAGGGAGATGAGGAAGCAGATCCACCAGCCGCGCGTGGCCGGGCGCTCCATCGGCCGTGCCACCGCCTCGGTGATGGCATGGAACGTCTGCGCGCCGAGGATCAACGGGGCGCGATGGTCGACCGGATCGGATTCGGAAATGGCCAGACCCGTCGAAGGCTCGACGGTCTGGCCGGGACGGCCTGCGATCGGGTTGCTCTCGCTCTGCGTTCCGCTCATCCGTTGCTCGTCGCCGTATGGGGCGTCTGCCTATGCCCAGCGGTTCCGACCTTCCGGTTCGCCCGGGCCAGATTGTGGTCCAACTCTTCTTAAGGCCGGCATCATGCCATAAGCCACGTTCCGGTGCTAGTGGCTACCTCAACCTGAAAATCACCCCCACCATTTTCCCATCCGCCGGCAGCGGCGCGCCCTTCTTGACGCGGAACCTCGTCGTCCCCTGCTGCCAGTCGCGCACGGTGTATCGCGCGTTCCCCACCTTGCTGCCGGGGCAGGAGTAGAGGCAGACGATGCACCCCGACTTCCACTTCGGGATGTTGGCGCGGTGGCCGCCGAAGCGCATGTCGAACCCCTTGCCGCCGGGATCCTCCAGGATCTGGTCGAGGGTCAGCAGCGCCGGCCGGCCGTGGACACGGATCAGCACGTCGACCGGCGGCCCGGCGATGACCTGCTCGGGCGCCTTCGAGGCCTTGTCCCTGCGGTCGTCCCAGGTCGCCATACCGAGCCCGTTGCCGGGCCGCGCGCCGAGCTTCTCCAGGGCGTCGAGCACCTGGACGTCGGTCACCTCGGCGCGGAACAGCGATGCCATCGCGGCGCCCCCCTCCTTCCAGACGATCAGGTGGTAGCCGGGCATCCCCATTCCCAGCAGCTCGCGCTCGAAGGCCTTGCGCGACACGGTGGCGGGGAACTCGATCTCGCGGTTCCCGACGCGGACGGGAGGCGCGGCGACCCCGGCGCAGACCACTGCGAGGACCGCGAGAAGAATGGGCCGGCGGAGGTAGTGTTTCATAGGCAAATAGCGTAGCCTCCCCCGGCCATGAAAGCGAACCACTCCCTGCTCGATCTCCTGCTCGAAGCGCAGACGCTCGACCGCATCCCGCGCAGCGGCTTCGTGATGCGCGGCGTCACCGATCCCGAGAGCGTCACCGAGCACACCTGGCACGTCATGCTGCTGGTCTGGACGCTGGGGCCGCGGATCGAGGGGATCGACGTCCACCGGGCGATGGAGATCGCGCTGCTTCACGACCTCGCCGAGCTGCGCATCGGCGACCTGCCGCGGACCTCCGCCCCCTACTTCCCCGCCGGCGCCAAGAACGCTGCCGAATCCGCGGCGATGGCGGATGTCCTCGCTCCCGTGGCCGCGCGCGCCCTCCCGCTCTACGAGGAGTACCAGCAGGGGAAGACTCCCGAGGCGCGCCTCGTCAAGGCCTGCGACAAGCTCCAGCTCATGGTGAAGGTAGCGGTCTACGAGCGCTGGGGGAACGGCGCCCTCGCCGAGTTCTGGGACAACCCCGACAACTTCCCGGACGGCGGCTTTCCGGCCGTCCGCGAGCTGTTCGAGGAGCTCCGGGAGCGGCGGAACTCGACGCTCAGGTAGGAGTTTCGTCGTTCAGCTCGATCCCGCGCCGCGACAGCAGCCGGCGCAGGCGGTCGTAGACCTTCTGGCCGAGCAGCGACTGGGCGGTGCCGGTGATGTCCTGGAGGACCACCCGCAGGTCCTCCGAGCCGCTCCAGTGCTTGCGGGCGTAGGGCTCGAGGTCGCCGCCGAACGCCTGCGCGAGGACGGCGGCGGCCAGCACGAGGTCGTCCAGGTAGCCGATCGGACCCAGGATCGCCTCCGGCAGCAGGTCGAAGGGGAGGATGAAGTAGGCCAGGGCGCCGCCGATCATGGCGCGGGCCGAGCCCGGCACCTCCTTGTCGAGCGTCAGCCGGACCAGCAGGATGAAGACGTCCGGCACCAGCAGCAGCGCCCGCACGGCATCCTCGGTCAATCTGGCGCCCGGACGGCCGGCCCGCCGCTCGATCGTCTGCAGGATCTTCTCGCGCAGCCGGTCGTAGAAGCTCAGCAGGCCGCTGCTCGGCAGGTTGGTGCCGCGCCCGAAGGCCTCCTCCGCGTCGCGCTCCGCCTTGGCGGTGTCGTAGGAGTCCAGATCCTCGAACGGGCTGTACGGTGGGGCGTCGGTCGTCGAGTCGTTGGCCATGGCGATCTCCGGAGACAGTCTATCCTCTTCCAGCTACCCGCTTTCCAACCTGCTTCAATCCGCGTGCCAGTCCGCGTCGCTACGCCTTCCCCTTGTCTTCCTTCGCCTTGGCTACCGCCTCCCGGATCCTCTCCTCCTCCTCCTCGCCCAGCGGCGAGAGCTTGTCGATCAGCGGCCCGACCTCGCTCATGAAGTAGCGCAGCCGCTGGTAGACCAGCTTCTGGAAGAAGAAGTTCTCGGTCAGCAGGAGGACGGAGCTGTGGCCCGCCACTGTGCCCACGAGATCGTCCCAGCGGTCCTCGTCGATGGCCTCGGACACCGCCGGACCCGCGCCGCGCTCGGTCACCAGCAGGATCTGGTGCGGCCCGGCCTGCCTCACCCCCCTGACCAGCTCGACGACCCGCCGGAACGGCGACTCCCCCTCTTCGTCCGTCCACGACGGGATGGTGTAGGCCCCCTTCACCCGCAGCGCGCCGATGTCGCGCAGGTCGCGGCTGACGTTCGACTGCGTGGCCGCGAACCCGCGCGCCCGCAGCCGCTCCACCAAGTCCTGCTGCTGCTCGACCGGCTCTTCATGGACCAGGATCGACCGGATCATCTGTCGGCGGCGTTCGCGGATCTCACGGTCTGACGGCATGCTTCCCTCCTCTTGTCATGTGTATAGCTTGCCACCTAGTCTGGAAAATTTCAATCCTACCCCCTTGACAAACGTTTGGCGTTCCGTCATCGTATGTACATCA
>DASWQX010001152.1:0-3670 GCA_036403495.1 Thermoanaerobaculia bacterium | reverse complement strand
GCCGTTCGCCGTCAAGCTCCCCCGCGGCTTCCGGCTGCGGATCGCCGAGCCGCGGGAGCGGCGGATCGCTGCGGCGCGCCTCTGGGCCACCCTGGTCGAGGCCGCCGGCGGCGTGGTGCCGCCGGCGGTGGCCCCCAGCCTATTCCGGCACGACCCGGCGCCCGTGCTGTCGGAGCTCTACTTGGCCAACGGCACCAACGAGGTGTCGATCGTCGACGGCGACGACCAGCTCACCTGGGAATCGCGGTTCGCGCCGCCGCAGCCGGACTACTATCTGGCGCGGCTGGCGATGATGAACCGGGGGAACGCGCGGATCGCCCGCGCCGAGCTCCCGGAGCCGCCCGAGAGAATCCTCGACCGGCTGCGCGCGGCGTTCGACGCCGCCCTGCCGCTCACCGGCACCGGGCCGCCGCGGCTGGCCCTCGAACGCTGGGAGCCCGACGGCGGGACTCAGAGCCTGACCGATCCGCGGCGGACGGCCGTGCTGGCCGCCGCCCTGGTGCGAACGTGGAACGCCTTCATCCCGGCGGAGCGGCCGCCGGAGGAGGAAGCCCGCGGATGGTATACTGCCGAGTCGCCCTGAAAAGGGCGGTTTTCCCCGGGTCCATAGCTCAGCGGTGAGAGCATCCGGCTCATAACCGGCTGGTCCCTGGTTCGAATCCAGGTGGACCCACTTTGCAGCGCTCCGCACCCATGAACAGATGGAATTCAGCGGTCGCTGGGAGGGGAGGTGCGATGGTATTTCTTCGGAGAGGAGCGGACGTTTTCCCATGAATCAGAATCTCCAGAACATCCTGGAGCTGCAGACGGCGCTTTCCCAACTTCACGAGGCAGATCAGAGACTGAACGGCATTCCCGACTGGATGCGCGAGCTCCACGAGGAGCACACCGTGCGCAAGACGGGGATCGAGACCCTCGAGGAGACGGCGGCCGAGGCCGCGCGGCAACGGAGAGCGGCGGAGGCGGCGGTCCAGGACGCGCAGGAAAAGCTCAAGAAATACCAGCAGCAAATCAACAAAGTCAGCACGCAGCGCGAGTACGGCGCTCTCCTCCAGGAGATCGACACCGTCAAGGGTCAGATCACCACCAACGAGGAGGCCGCCTTCTCGGCGCTCGCCCAGGCCGACCAAGCCGACAAGGAGCTCGCCACCCTGCGCGAGAGCTTCCAGGACGTTCAGGATCGCTACGCCGCCGAGATGACCAAGTGGGAGGCGGAGAAGCCCGAGGTCGCGCGGCAGGTCGAGGCGCTCAAGGCCCGGGTCGCCGAGCTCCGCCAGCGGCTGCCGCGCGGCATCACCTCGCAGTTCGACCGCATCCTGCTGCGCTACCCCGGCGGCGCCATCGCGCCGGTGCGGCCGATCGAGCGCCCCGGCCAGCGGCAGAAGGAGTGGCACTGCTCGGCCTGCAACTACCGCGTGCGGCCGCAGGTGGTGGTCGAGATCCGCAACGGCGACACTCTGGTCCAGTGCGACTCCTGCAAGCGCATCCTCTTCTTCGAGGAGGAACCGGCCTGAACGGTGCGCCGGCCGGTTCGCCCGCTGGGGCCGGATCGATCGCGGAGAGGCTGGCCGGCGTCCGCGACCGCATCGAGGAGGCCTGCCGTCGGGCCGGGCGCCCGGCCGACGGCGTGACCCTGGTCGGTGCCAGCAAGACGCAGCCGGCTTCCGCGCTCGTCGAGGCGCTCCAGGCGGGTCTGTCGGATTTCGGCGAGAACCGCGTCCAGGAGGGGCTCGCCAAGAGCGACGAGCTCGGCCCGGAAATGACGGGACAGATGGAGTGGCACCTGATCGGCCCCCTGCAGTCCAACAAGGTCCGCGTCGCGCTCGATCTCTTCCACATCATCCATTCCATCGACCGCCCGCGGATCGCCGAGGCGATCGACCGCGAGGCCGGCGCGCGCGGGTTCGTCATCCTCGGCTTCCTCGAGATCAACCTCGGCGGGGAGGAGACCAAGCACGGCTTCCCGGCCGCGGGGCTCGCCGAGACGATCCTGGCGCTCTCCCGCCTGCGGCATCTGCGGATCATCGGTCTGATGGCGATCCCGCCCCAGGGGGACACCCCGGAAGCCTCCCGCCCCTGGTTCCGCCGCCTCCGCGAGCTGCGCGACGAGATCGCCGCGCGCCCCGAATGGGCCGGCTTCCCCGGCTGCCTCTCGATGGGCATGAGCGACGACTACGCCGTGGCGATCGAAGAGGGGGCCACCCACGTGCGGGTGGGCACCGCGGTGTTCGGGCCGCGGCGGGCGCCGGGGCCTTGATCGGAGCGTGCGGAGCGGCCTTCCCTCTTTGTCCATGCTAGGATGGCTATCCTTTTCCGATGTTTTTGATTCACCAGGACCGTAGCAAGGATTCGCCGGCTCGATCGCAGCCGGGCCGCAAGGAGGACCCCGCCATGGCCATCACTCCCCTCGAGATCCAGAAGATGCGCTTCTCGCAGAAGATGCGAGGCTACGATCCGACCGAGGTCGAAGGCTTCCTCGCCCTGCTCGCCGAGGAGCTGGCCCACCGCATCGCCCAGAGCGACAAGCTGGAGCGGGAGAACCGCTACTACCGCCAGCGGGTGGAGGAGACCGAGCACCGCGAGCACCAGCTCCAGCAGACCCTGCTGCGGGCGCAGAAGGTCTCGGACGACGTCACCGCCAACGCCCGCCGCGAGGCCGAGCTGCTGGTAAAGGAGGCCGAGATCGCGGCCGACAAGATCGTCCAGCAGGCCATCGAGCAGTCGACCCGCTTCGAGGCCAAGATCTCCGACCTGCGCACCGCCCGCCGCGAGCTGCAGCTCAAGTTCAAGAACACCCTCGACCTCTTTGAGCGCATCCTGGAGGCGGAGATGGAGGACGAGCGCAACACCGCGACCGTCCTCACCCTGCCGCGCAAGCGGCGGGAAGCGTCCGGCGCGTGAGCCTGCCGGCCGGAGCGCACCGCCTCTTCCCGCACTCCGCGGAAGCGGACCTCACTCCGGAGCGCGCTCCGTCCCTCCTGATCTCCCGCCTGCTGGAGGACGGCGACGCCGCCGACCTCGCCTGGCTCCTGCGCACCTTCCCTGAAACGGAGATCGCCGCCTGGATCGAGCGCCACGGCGGCCGCCAGCTCTCGCGCCGAAGCCGCGCCTTCTGGCAGGTCGTGCTGGGGGTGGAGGCGAGCCCCCCCGATCTCCGTCCGCAGCCCGAGGCGCTGTGGCCGCTCTGACGCTTGCCCACCCCGAGTCGCTCTCCCCGCGGGCGCAGGAACTGCTCCCCAAGCTCGCCGCTCGCGCCTGGTCGGAGGACTTCTACCTCGCCGGCTCGGCCGCGCTCGCCCTCTACCTCGGCCACCGGCCGGTGACCGATCTCGACCTGATGAGCAACGCCAACCGGCTCGCCAGCGCGAGCCGCCGCGACCTCCTCGGCGAGCTGCTGGCGGCCGACCCCACCGCCGCCGTCGAGACCGCGCGCGACGGCTACCTCTTCGCCCGGCTCTCTGGGGGGGGCGCCGGCGCCGTGGGGCTCCGCCTCTTTTACTACCCATACCCCCTCGTCCAGCCCTTCGAGGAGATCGCGGGGCTGGCGGTGGCCTCGGCGGTCGACCTCGGCCTGATGAAGCTCGGCGCCATCATCAGCCGCGGCAGCCGCCGCGACTTCGTGGACCTCTACCTCCTCTGCCGCCGCCTCCCGCTAGCCACCCTGTTCGAC
>DASWQX010001151.1:0-12780 GCA_036403495.1 Thermoanaerobaculia bacterium | reverse complement strand
TTTCCCTGGGAGGTGGCCGACTCGATGCAGCGCTTGGGCGCCGACGTCTTCCTGCGCCACCCCGAGTGGGCCTATCCGATCTGGACCTTCTACAACCGCCAGTTGCTCGACTTCCACCGCCGGCACCCCGACCGCTCGGTGCTGGCGAGCGCCAACGGGTTGCTGCGCGATCCCGCCGCTTTCGTGGCCCTCCTGCGCGGCAAGCTGGGATTGAGGGTGGCCGACGCGCCGCTCGACGGCGTCCGCGACCGCGACCTCTTCGTCTCCCTGCCGGCGGACGATCCGCTGATCCCCCTGGTCGCCTCGACCTCGCCCGTCTGCGCGCGGGTGCTCGGCGAGCTCGACGCCCAGGCGGACCTCCCGGCCACCGGCCTGTGGAGCGCGCCGCCGCTGCGTGGCGACCGCTGGCGTCCGGAGGGACCGGTCGACCTCTCGGTGGTGATCCCCTGCTACGACCTTGGCGAGCTCCTGGTGGAGGCGCTGGCGAGCGCCGAGCGGAGCGCCCCCGAGCGCTGCGAGATCCTCGTCGTCGACGACGGCTCGCAACAGCCGCGCACCCGCGAGATCCTCGGCGTGCTGAGCGCCGCCGGCTACCGGGTCCTCGAGCAGCCCAACGCCGGGCTGGCCGCGGCGCGCAACCGCGGCATCCGCGAGTCCCGCGGGCGCGTCATCCTCCCCCTCGACGCCGACAATCGCCTGCTCCCCGGGTTTCCCGCGGCGGCGCTCCGCGTCTTCGACAGCCAACCCGAGGTGGGCGTGGTGTACGGCGACCGCCTGGACTTCGGCCTGCGCAGGGGACGCACCCAGGTTCCCGAGCTCGACCTCGGCCCCTTCCTCTGGGCCAACTACATCGACGCCTGCGGCGCCTACCGCCGGGAAGTCTGGGAGGCCGCCGGCGGCTACGACCCCGGGGCGTTGGTCTGGGAGGACTGGGAGCTCTGGATCGCGGCGGCCGAGCGGGGGTGGCGTTTCCACCACCTGGACGAGCCGGCCTTCGAGTACAGGGTCCGCCCCGACTCGATGATCGCCGTCGCCGAGCGCGAGGGGCTCCGGCGGGAGGTGCGCGAGCACATCTACCGCAAGCACCACGCGCTCTTCTCGGCCCACCTCGTGGAGATCCTGCTGGTGGGGCACCAGCGCCTCATCGACATCACGCGCTTCGCCGTCACCTCGCGCGAGCCCCTGGTGGCGGAGGCGCGGGCCCTGCGCGCGGCGCGCGACCGTCTGCAGATCGAGATCGATCTCCTGGCCGCCAGCCGCGAGCCGCTACGGCAGGCCGAGCTGGCGCCCCTGCGGGCCGACATCGAGTCTCTGCGCGGCGAGGTGGAAACGCTGCGGGGGGCTCTCGCCGCGAGCGACAACGAGCTGACCTGGAGCCGCCGGAACCAGGAGCTCATGGCCGGCACGCGGGCTTGGCGGCTTCGCGAGCTGGCGGTGCGCCTGAAGCGGAGGCTTCTGGGCCCGCTGGCTGGAAAGTATTGATCTCCGTCTATTTTCTGGCTAAAATAAGAGCCAGCACGGTCGTCGCGCACAGGAGGTCCCCGCCATGAAGCTGTCCCCCAAGATCCGGCGTTTTCCCCGCATCCCGGCCGTCCATGCCGTGATGGTGCGCCTGCTCGGCGTGACCCCCTTCGAGGAATTCGCCCGCACCCGGATTATCGGCCCGGGCGGCTGCATGTTCGTCAGCGAGGAGTCGCTCGGCTTCGGCTCGCTGATGGAGCTCTCGATCGCCGTCCAGGGGCGGGTCCTGAAGACCGACGGCCGGGTGGTCTACGAGATCCGCAAGAGCCCGACCGAGCACCAGGTCGGCGTCGAGTTCCTGCGCATCACCCCCGCCGACCGCGCCTTCCTCGAAACCTTCGTGGGACGGAAGTCCGCCGCCGGCGCGGCGCTCAATTAGGGCTTTCCCAACCCCCGCCCCGTCATCAGGTAGGTCGCGAAGCTCCCCAGCCAGTGCCCCCCCTCGTAGTGCTTGCCGGTCACTGCGGCGAGGCCCGCCTCGCGGTGGGCGGCGATGGCGGCGCGCAGGTCGTCGAGGCGGGGATCGGTGGGCGGCAGGCCGGAGGCGATCCCTTCGAGCATCCAGGCGCGCGAGAGATTCAGGCCGTCGAGATGGGCGAGCTTGCCGTCGCTCGGATCGGGCGACACCGCCGGGGTGATCCATTCCTCGCTGCGCGCCTGCGGCAGGAAGATCGAAAGCCAGGAGGCGTAGTGGTCGGGCTTCAGCAGGCGCCGCACGAGGTCGGCCTCGGCGAGGCAGGGGGAGAGGAAGTCCTCGCCCGAGGGCTCGTAGTCGAGCGGGCAGGACTGGTCCTTGAGGTAGAGCTCGCGCGTCTTCGCCTCGAAGAATCCGGCCGCCTCTCGGTCGCCCGCGCCGCGCGCCCAGTCGATGATCAGGCCGAGCGAGAAGGCGGTCTGGTTGTGCTCGCCGGTGCGGATGGGGTAGGAGAGCTTGGGGAGCCACGTGCGCAGCCGGCCGGTGGCCGCGCGGACCAGCGGATCGAGGGCGGCGGCCCAGCGCTTCGCCTGCGGGTCGTCCCACTCGTGCAGCTCCGCGGAGAGCTGGAGCAGCCAGGCGAGGCCGTAGGGGCGCTCGAAGGTCGCTCGCCCTTCCGCTTGCAGGTACTTCGCCTCGGCCGCGAGGTTGGCGGGGGTCAGGCTCTTCTCCAGGGCGGCCCGCGCCTTGGCGGCGAACGGGGCCTCCGGGAATCTCCGCGCCAGGCGCGCCAGCAGCCAGTGCCCATGCACCGCCGAGTGCCAGTCGTAGCAACCGTAGAAGGCCGGGGTGAGGACCCGCGGCGGCTTCGCGTCGGCGTCGCCGTTGAGCGTGTGGGCGATCTTGTTCGGATACTCCTTGTGGACGCAGGCGAGCGCCAGGCCGGCGAAGCGCTCGGCCGTGGCTGCGTCGAGGCTCGGCGGTGCGGACTTCGGCGCGGGCGCCGAAGCCGCTACGGCGAGCGGCGACAGCGCGAGGGAGAGGGCGGACCAGACCAGCAGGGAGCTCGTGATCATGGCCTGCGATGGTACATCCTTCGATTACAATCCGTGTATGGCCGCGCCAGCTATGTATTCAGTCCGCGAGGAGATCGCCCACAGCGCCATCCATGGCCTGGGGACCGCCCTCAGCATCGCCGGTCTGATCGCGCTGGTGGTGACGGCGCGGCGCACGGGCGACGGCTGGGACGTGGCGGCGTCCGCCGTCTACGGCGTCACGCTGATCCTGCTCTACCTCGCCTCCACCCTCTATCACGGCATTCCCCACGCCGGCGCCAAGCCCATCCTGCGGGTGCTCGACCACTCCGCGATCTACCTGCTGATCGCCGGCACCTACACGCCGTTCACCCTGGTCAGCCTGCGCGGCCCCTGGGGGTGGACCCTCTTCGCGCTGATCTGGGGGCTGGCGATCCTCGGCATCGTCGTCAAGGTCGCGGCGGTCGGCCGCTACCGGGGGCTGTCGCTGGCGCTCTATATCGGCATGGGCTGGCTGGTGGTGGTGGCCCTCCGCCCGCTGGGGCTGGCGGTGCCGCATGGCGGCCTGGTGCTGCTCTTCCTGGGCGGCATCGCCTACACCTCGGGCGTCGTCTTCTACGTCTGGCGCCGGCTGCCGTACCACCACGCGGTCTGGCACGCGTTCGTGCTCGCCGGCAGCGTCCTGCACTTCTTCGCGATCCTGCTCTACGTCGCGCCCAAGGGGTAGGGTGGAACTTCCTGGCCCCCTCCGGCGTATAGGGGGTGCCATGACTAAGGAGATCCCCCCCATGAGTGTGAATCCGCGTGTGAAACGCATTATGAAAAGCAGTATGAAAATTGCCCTGGCCGGCCTGCTGCTGGCCTCCACGGCCGTCTGGGCCGCGCCGGCGCCGGCGTCCGACCTTCAGGCGCGGCGCGCCGCCCTCGACAAGCTTCTCGCCGAGCAGTGGGAGTACACCCTCTCCCACGCTCCCGAGTACGCCTCGATCCTCGGCGACAAGCGCTGGAACGACCAGGTCTCGGACGCCTCGCAGGCCGCCATCGACGCCGATATCGCCAAGACGCGCGAGTTCCTCCAGCGCTTCCAGGCCATCGACACCACGGGCTTCCCCGTGCAGGAGAAGCTCAACCAGGAGCTGATGGTGCGCGACCTCAAGGAGGGGATCGAAGGAGCGAAGTTCAAGGGGTGGCTGATGCCGGTCAATCAGATCTCGGGCATCCATCTCCAGGCGCCGCAGTTCCCGGCGCTCCTCACCTTCACCACGGTCAAGGACTACGACGACCTGATCACCCGCTATAAGAAGTTGCCGACGCTCTTCGACCAGACCATCGGGCACATGCGGACGGGGATGGCCGCCGGGCTGATGCCGCCGAAGTTCCTGCTCGAGAAGGTCGTCGTGCAGTGCGAGGGGATCGCCTCGACGCCGGCGGAGAAGTCCCCCTTCGCGGCGCCGCTCGCCAATTTCCCCGCCGGGATCCCGGCCGCCGAGCAGGCACGCATCCGCGAGGCAATGCTGGGGGCGATCCGCGACTCGGTCCTCCCCGCGTACGTGAAGTTCGCCAAGTTCGTCAAGGAGGAGTACGCCCCGAAAGGGCGCGCCGAGCCGGGCATGTGGTCGCTCCCCGACGGCGAGGCCCGCTACGCCTTCCAGGTCAAGCAGCAGACGACCTCCGACCTCACCCCCGAGGAGATCCACCAGCTCGGCCTGCGGGAGGTGACGCGCATCGAGGGCGAGATGCTGCTGCTCGCCAGGAAGCTCGGCTACCAGGACCTCAAGAGCCTCAACGCCGCCATCGAGAAGGATCCCAAGCTGCACGCGCAGTCGCGCCAGCAGATCCTCGACCTCTACACCAAGTACATCGATCAGATGTACGCGCGGCTGCCGCAGCTCTTCGGCCGCCTGCCCAAGGCCAAGGTGGTGGTGGTGCCGACCGAGGACTTCCGCGAGAAGGAGGCCTCGGACGCCGAGTACCAGACCGGCGCGCCCGACGGCTCACGCCCGGGGCGCGTGCAGGTGAACACCAGCGAGCCGCAGAAGCGCAAGACCATCTCCATGGAGTCGACCGCCTATCACGAGGGGGTGCCCGGCCATCACATGCAGCTCTCGATCGCCCAGGAGCTGCCGACGCTGCCGCCGTTCCGCCAGCAGGGGGGCTACACGGCCTTCGTCGAGGGTTGGGCGCTCTATTCGGAGCGGCTCGGCAAGGAGGTCGGCTTCTACCAAGACCCCCACAACGACTACGGCCATCTGCAGGACGAGATGCTGCGCGCCATCCGCCTGGTGGTCGACACCGGCTTCCACTACAAGCACTGGAGCCGCGACCAGGTGGTGAAGTTCTTCCACGATCATTCGGGGATCGACGAGGTCAGCGTGCAGAGCGAGACCGACCGCTACATCGTCTGGCCGGGCCAGGCGCTCGCCTACAAGATCGGCCAGCTCAAGATCCTCGAGCTGCGCGAGAAGGCGAAGCAGGAGCTCGGCGCCAGGTTCGACATCCGCGACTTCCACGACCAGGTGCTCGGCGCCGGCGCCCTCCCCCTCGGCGTGCTCCAGGAGCAGATCGAGCGCTGGATTGCGGAGGAGAAGGGGATGAAGACGGGTTCGTAGGCCGGCGGGACTTCGGGGACGGTCCGCAGGGCCGTCCTCCAAGGCTACAATCTCCTCCCAAGGAGGAAAGCCATGTCCGAGACCGTGGACCTGAAGCAGGCCGTCGAGGGGGCCGACGGGATCTCCGTCGTGCGGGGGAGCGGCACCTGCCGCGGCTGGAACAACATCCAGTACAAGGCGGGCCTGTCGGCCAAGAACGTCAATGCCAGCAAGCTATCGATGAACGTCGCCACCATCCCGCCGGGGGGCGTCGCCTACGCCCACATCCATGTCGACTTCGAGGTGATGCTCTATATCCTGGAAGGGCGGGTCCGTCACGAGTACGGGCCGGGGCTGAAGAAGGCGGTGGAGAACAGGGCCGGCGATTTCATCTTCATCGAGCCCGGCGTGCCGCACGAGGTGTTCAACCTCAGCGACACCGAGCCCGTGGTGGCCGTGGTCGCCCGCTCGGACGCCTCGGAGTGGGAGAACATCGTCAATTACGACCGCAACAGCGAGGCCTGAGGCCGGGGAGCCCGGCGAACCCCCGCTACAACGATCCGGCGATCCGCGCCGAACGCGAGCTGGGAGCTCAAGAATCCCGGCGGGCCAGCTCTTTCAAGAAGATCACGCGGCCGGTGGGCTCGCCTTGGTTCTCTCGCACGGCGTCGACGAGCCCACGGTCAGCGGTCACCAGGGGCAGGTCACGCTGTGCGGCGAGCGCCAGATAGATGCAGTCGTACACCGGATGGGAGAGCTGCAAGGCCAGTCTCGTCGCTTCGCTGACCAGGGCTTCCAACGACACCGTTTCGACGGGTGCGCTCTGGAGCAACTGGAGACGCTCCATCACCTCTTTCGGGCTCAGCTCTTTCTTGCGGACCTTGGTCCAGAGGACGTTTGCGCATTCCGCCAGCAGAAGCTCGGGCGCGGCCAGCTCCCAGTCCGCCAGAGAGGCCGCGATGTCGCTATCCTCTTCGTCCAGGACCCATTTGAGGACGACGCTGGCGTCGATGACGGCGGAGCTCATGGAAGATGATCGCGGTCGCGGTCCTGCCGCAGCAGCGTGCCGCTGTCCGTATCGTTCCGTCCCTTCACAGCCGTCCGGAGCTTGCGGGCTCGTTCCCAGAAATCAGCGGGAACCGACCGGAGAGCCCCTTCGAGAATGGCCCGATGCTCCGCCTCCGCGGATCGATTGTGCCGGGCGGCTCGGATCTTCAGCCTCTGTACGAGATCGCTGTCGAGGTTTCTGACGGTGAGCTGTGCCATCTGAATGCTCCTTCCAGGCTCCGATGCTGTCAATGCTAGCACTTTGGCCACGCCCCTTCGAGGCTTCCTGCTCGTTGATCTCTCAAGCTGATACGATGTCCTTCCGCATTTGGGCCGCAGCAGGGCTTTTCGGAGGGACATCGTGCCGGACTTCCAGCAGTACATCGGGGTGCGCTATTCAGGCCGCAAGGCTCCCGGAGATCCGATCCGCGAGATCAGGGTGTTCGCCGCCGTCGAGGATCACGAGATCTTCCGCGAGCTCAACCAGGGTCACCCCTCCGGGCGGTGGAGCCGGCGGGACCTCGCCGAGTGGCTCCTCGGCAAGATCACCGGTCCCGATCCCGTCGTGGTGGGGCTCGACCACGCCTTCTCCTTCCCCGAGACCTACATGGACCGCAACGGCCTGAAGAGCTGGGGCGCGTTCCTCCAGGACTTCGAGGAGAACTGGCCGACCCGCGAGTCCTCCGTCCGCGAGCTGCTGCCGGGCAACCCCCGCACCGGCGATCCGGACGAGCACCGCCTCACCGGACAGTGGACCGCCTTCCCCAAGAGCGTCTTCCATTTCGACATCCAGGACAGCCTCGCCAAGGCCACCCATGCCGGGCTCCCCTGGATCGACTACCTGCGCCGCGCCCGCGACCGCGTCCACTTCTGGCCCTTCGACGGCTTCGACGTGCCGCGCGGCCGCTCGGTGGTCGCCGAGGTCCGCCCCGCCCGCCTGCGCCACCGCTACCGCAAGGAAGACCTCAACGCCCAGGAGCAGGACGCCTACGCCGTCTGCGCCTGGCTCCGCGAGCGCGACCGGCTCGACCTGCTGCGCCCTTACTTTTCGCCCCCCCTCTCCCCGGAGGAGAAGGACCGGGCGCGCCTCGAGGGGTGGATCCTCGGCGTCGCCTGAAGGGGAATAGTTTCCGCAACGAAGGTTGTTGCAACGGACGATGAGCAGCTCCAGCTCCGGCCTGGGCCGGGAGATCAAGCAGCAAAAGCCCTTCGACAGTCTGGAGGAAGAGGCCTTCCTCGGCCTCCAGCGGACGGCGAGCCTGCTGCTCCAGTCCCTCGGGCGAGCGCTCAAGGAGCAGGATCTGACTCCGGCCCAGTACAACACGCTGCGCATCCTCCGCGGCGCCGAGCCCGATTCACTGACCTGTGGCGAGATTGGAGAGAGGCTGGTGAGTCCGGGGCCGGACGTCACCCGCCTCCTCGACCGCTTGGAGCAGCACGGCCTCGTCGCCCGGGTCCGCGACGGCGAGGACCGGCGGGTGGTGCGGGCACGCATCACGGTCTCCGGGCTCGGCCTCCTCACGGCCCTCGACGAGCCGGTCGGCCGCGTGCTCGGCCAGATGCTGGGGAGCCTCGGAGAGGAGCGGCTGCGGACCCTCGTCGCCCTCCTCGGCGAGGCGAGACGCGGGGCCTGAATTTTTTTGACCGAATCGTTGTTGTAACGGACATCGTCAAGACAGCGAAAGGACAGGACTCAAATGCCAATCACGCGCAAACCGATCGCAGGCATCCATCACGTCACCGCCATGGCGGGAGATCCGCAGGCGAACGTCGATTTCTATACGGGCGCCCTGGGGCTCCGGCTGGTCAAGAAGACGGTGAACTTCGACGACCCCGGCACCTATCACCTCTACTACGGCGACGAGCTGGGGCACCCGGGGACGATCATGACCTTCTTCCCCTGGCCGGGGGCGCGCCGCGGTGTGCAGGGAGCGGGGCAGGCGACCGTGACCGGCTTCTCGGTGCCGGAGGGCTCGCTCGGCTACTGGATGGAGCGCCTCCGCGGCTTCAACGTGGCGTTCGACGATCCCAAGCCGCGCCTGGGTGAGGAGGTGCTGACGGTGCTCGATCCCGACGGCCTGCGGCTGGAGCTGGTCGCGCGGGCCGGCGACGGCCGCCCGGCCTGGAGCGCCGGCCCGGTGCCCGTTGAGAAGGCTATCCGCGGCTTCGACGGCGTCACCCTCACGGAGTGGAACCTCGACGTCACCGAGCGGGTGCTCGCCGGCACGATGGGCTTCCGGCGGGTGGGGGAGGAGGGAGACCGCGTGCGCTTCGAGGTCGGCCCCGGCGGCGCCGGCACGCGGGTGGACGTGCTCGCCGCCCCGGCCGCCAAGCGCGGCCACGTCTCGGCGGGCACAGTGCACCATGTGGCCTTCCGCGCCGCGGACGAGGCGGATCAGCTCGCCTGGCGCGAGGCGGTCGACGACTCCGGCCTCTACGTGACGCCGGTCCTCGACCGCGAGTACTTCCGCTCGATCTACTTCCGCGAGCCGGGCGGCGTCCTGTTCGAGATCGCCACCGATCCGCCGGGCTTCACCCGCGACGAGACCGTCGAGAATCTGGGCACGGCCCTGAAGCTCCCCCCCTGGCTGGAGGAGAGCCGCGCGAAGATCGAGGCCGCGCTGCCGCCGATCGAGGCGCACCAGGTGGCCGGAGGTGTCGCTTGACGGGGCCTCATCAAAGAGAGCCTCTAGTGTGGGCCGGCCGCCGGCCCGACCAGGCCACGGCCGCGATGGTGATGGTCCACGGAAGGGGAGCCACCGCGGAGAGCATCCTCGATCTGCGGCACGAATTCGGGCATCCGGAGCTCGCCTACGTCGCCCCGCAGGCGGCGGGCTACTCCTGGTACCCGAACCGCTTCCTGGCGCCGACCGAGCAGAACGAGCCGGGGCTCTCCTCCGGCCTCGCCCGCATCGGTGAGGCGCTGGCCGAGCTGGAAGCCGCCGGCATCCCGCCCGAGCGCACGATCCTCCTCGGCTTCTCCCAGGGAGCCTGTCTGGCGCTGGAGTTCGCGGCGAGAAACGCCCGCCGCTACGCCGGGATTGCCGGCCTCTCCGGCGCCATCATCGGTCCGCCCGGCTCGCCGCGCACCTACCCGGGATCGCTGGCCGGCACCCTCGTCTTCCTCGGCTGCAGCGACCGCGATCCGCACATCCCGCGCGGGAGCGTGGACGAGACCGCGCAGGTGCTCCAGAGGATGGGGGCCGAGGTGACGGAGCGGATCTATCCGGCGATGGGGCACACGGTGAACGGGGAGGAGATGGAGAGGGTGCGGGGGATGATTGCCGGGATCCCCTCTCCGGCGGGCCCCTCATCACCCCGGCCCTCTTCTCCCATCGCACTCCCCCCGACCGGGAGAAGAGGGAGTGGTTAGAAGGGTTAGTCCAAAAACCAAGTCGCGTGT
Organism: Thermoanaerobaculia bacterium; assembly: GCA_036403495.1. GTDB lineage: Bacteria > Acidobacteriota > Thermoanaerobaculia > Multivoradales > UBA5704 > DATARR01. The sequence continues at coordinate 2,772 of DASWQX010001151.1, read as the reverse complement.
TGCTTTAGCCCTCTCTCTCCCGGTTGGGGGGAGTGCGGTGGGAGAGAGAGGGTTGGGAGAGTGAGGGGCCCGGCCGCAAGGCCGGGTCCTTTCTTTCTCTTTTTCTTTTGCTTTTTACAACCTCTACGGCTTCGCCCCCGCCCCCGCCGTCTCAGCCTTCGCCGCCCCCTCCGCCGGCCGGTTTTTCACATACTTCTCCAGCCACTCATAGCTCTCCCACATCCCGTGCAGCACCGACTCCCGCCCGCGATAGCCGTGGGCCTCGAGCGGCAGGTAGACCAGCCTCGCCGTGGCGCCGTTCCCCTTCAGGGCGTTGAAGAAGCGCTCGCTCTGGATCGGATCGGTGCCGGGGTTGTTGTCCGCTTGGCCGTGGATCAGCAGCAGGGGGTGCTTGACCTTGTCGGCGAACATGAAGGGGGACATCTGCATGTAGATGTCCGACGCGTGCCAGAGGTCGCGCTCCTCGGCCTGAAAGCCGAAGGGGGTCAGCGTGCGGTTGTAGGCGCCGCTCTCGGCGATGCCGGCGGCGAAGAGGTCGGAGTGGGCGAGCAGGTTGGCCGTGGTGAAGGCGCCGTAGGAGTGGCCGCCGATGGCGATCCGCCGACGGTCCGCCACGCCGCGCCGCACCACCTCGTCGACCGCACCTTGAGCCGACGCCACGAGCTGCTGCACATAGGTGTCGTTCGGATCCTTCGTTCCCTCGCCCACGATCGGCATGCTGGGATCGTCCAACACCGCGTATCCCATGGTCAGCCAGACCAGCGGCGAGCCGACCCCGGCCCGCGCGAAACGGTAGGGGGAGTCCTGCACCTGACCCGCCGCGTCGGCGCTCTTGAACTCCTGCGGATAGGCCCACATCAGCATCGGCAGCGGACCGTCCGCCGGCTTCCAACCCGCCGGCGTGTAGAGGGTGGCGGTGAGCCCCACGCCGTCCGCCCGCTGGTAGCGGATCAGCTCCTTGTGGATGCCGGCGAGCTGCGGCGTCGGATGCGGGAAATGGGTGAGCTGGCGGAGCTTGCCGCCGGCGAGGTCGCGGACATAGTAGTTGGGGGGCACGTCCACCGTCTCGCGGCGCTGCAGCATCTGCCGGCCGCCGTCGTCGAGCAGGTCCACCGGGATCTCGAAATAGGGCGCGGCCGAACGGAAGAGCCGCTTCGTCTTGTGGCTGGCGACGTCCAGGGCGTCGAGGAACGGCCGGTTCCCTTCCGTCGAGGCGCCCTCGCCGAGCAGGTAGAGCGTGCGGCCGCCGTCGGCCGTGCGCAGCACCCGCCGGCCGCGGACGTCGAAGGTCTGCAACGGGCTGCCGGGATCGGCATAGCGGTCCTCGGCCGAGCGGTCGAAGAGCACCGCCGGCGCCGCCGCCTTTCCCCCCGGTACTGGGCCAGGCTGCACGATCCAGGTGCGCGTCTTCCGCGTCTTGAACCAGAACTCGCTGATCAGCGCCAGGTTGTCGTTCCCCCATTCGACCCTGGAGAAGCGGAGGGCGAGCGTGGCGAGCGGCGTGGGATCGCCCTGGAACGGCGCGGCAAGCAGCAGGGCACGGTCGCGCTCGGGAGCCGGCTTGCCGGCGTCGCCGCCGTCGAGCGCCTCCACCCAGAACAGCGTCGCCGGCGCGTCCTCGCGCCACGAGACCTCGCGCGGGCCGGTGGCCACGCTGTCGAAAGTGATCGGGATCTCCTCCTCCAGCGGCAGGTCGGCCACCGAGCGCACCACCTTGCCGTCGAGGTCCCAGACCTCGATCCGCCGAGGGAAGCGGTCGGCGGTCACCAGATAGGAGAACGGCCGGTGGAGCGTCTGCACCAGCAGGTACCGGCCGTCCGGCGAGGGGGAGAGGCCGAGCACCATTCCCGGCGCGCCGAGCGGCGTGACCGTTCCGTCGAGCCCGATGCGGGCCACTCGCGACGTCAGGTAATACTCGAACAGCGCCTCGTCGGAGGTGCTCTTGAGGAGGTCCGGGAAGGTGCGGGCCGGCGCCGCGCGGCCGGTGCTCTCGCGGATCACCGGCCCGGTCGGCACGTCCGACACCGCCGGCTCGGCGCCGAGGTCGGCGTTGACCAGCGTGCACACCAGGCTCTTGCCGTCCGCCAGCCACGCCGGCTCCGTCGAGGCGGTCAGGTTCAGATGGTCGGCCAGCCGCCGGGCCTGCCCCGTGCCCACCTCGGCGATCCAGAGCTCCACGCCGTCCGGCCGCACGTTGGTGAAGGCGATCCGCGAGCCGTCGGGAGACCACTGCAGCCCGGTGATCCGCGCCGCTTCCGGCATCCCCGTGAACGCGCGCTCCGAGCCGTCGGCGACGCGCATCAGGCGGATGCCGGTCAGATAGCCGGCCCGGCTCGGCGCATGGTTCTGCGGCCGGATGCGCAGGCCGCCCAGCCGCAGCTCCCGCTCCGCCAGCTCCGAGATCGGCGGCAGGTTCGGGCGCTCGGCGATCAGCAGCCACTGGCGGTGAGGATCGAGCGAGGCGCCGGGCGTGGGCGGCGCGTCCACGATGTCGACCAGCACCTTCGGCGGCAGCCGGTAGCCGGTATCGGTAGCCGCCGGGACGGCGGCGGTCGCGGCGCCGGCCGGGATCGCCAAGCCGATCAGGCCGGTCAGGAGGAGCGCGGAGCGGAGGGATCGCATGCGGCGGAATCTCCTTTCGAAGGATCTATGGAAGGAGATGATAGCTGACACCCGGGCCTGAAGAGCCTGTCCCTTTTATGCCTCTCCTCGCTTCGATCAGCCTCCGCGGCCTGCGACCTCATCCCCTATCCCCTTCTCCTGAAGGAGAAG
>DASWQX010001150.1:0-2652 GCA_036403495.1 Thermoanaerobaculia bacterium | reverse complement strand
GGCAACCTCCATCTGCAGGTCTTCGAGTTCTACTACGACTGGCGCAAGTCGGTCGAAGCGGCGGCGGACCGGCTGAACGACCAGGTCCTGCGCTGGCTGCACGAGACCGGCGCCAGCCAGGTGGACCTCGTCGCCCACAGCTTCGGCGGCCTGGTGGCGCGGGCCTGGCTGGCCAAGTACCAGGCGGCGGCCCAGGTCGGCCGGCTGATCACCCTGGGCACCCCGCACAAGGGCGCCGTCGAGGCGCTCCAGAGCGTGACCCAGGGGTCCAGGCTCCTCACCTTCCCCGCCGCCAAGGTGAAGCAGGTGTCCCGTACCTTCCCCGCGGTCTACGAGATGCTCCCTTGCGCAGCCAAGGACGCCATGTTCCAGGCCGGCGGCGCCGACGCCAGCCCGATGGGAATGGCCGGCTGGTGCGAGACCCCCGCGATGACCGCGATGATGACGGACGCCGCAACGCGGGTCGCCCGCCTGCTGCCGGCCGAGCTGCCGGTCGAGACCTGGATGATCACCGGCACGCGGGTGGATACGATGACCTCGGCGTCGTTCGACGGCGGCAAGACCACGCTGGTGGAATCCGACCGCGGCGACGGCACCGTGCCGGAGGTCTCCGCCCGCGGCCAGGGGCTGACCGGCGACCGGCTCTTCCGCTTCTCCGTCCCCCTGACACCCCACCTCTCCCTGTTCGGCTCCGACGCGGTGCAGCAGCGGATCCTCACCCCGATCCTGCTCGGCCGGCCGGTGCCGGAGGTCCAGCTCTTCGCCAGGTTCGAATCGCAGCCGCTGTTCGTGCCGCGGACCGTCAACCTCTTCGCCGCCGCCCTGTTCCGGACCGACGGCACCCCGATTCCCGACGCCGAGGTGCGGCTGTCGATCGCCGGCACCACCATCCAGAACCGGCCTGTGCAGTCCACGGACCGCGGCGATTACGCGCTGCGGGTGACCATGCCCGGCCCCGGCGGCGGCCACCCGTGGACCGTCACCGCGCAGGTCCCCGGTCTGCCGCAGCCCCTCACCGACCGCGGGCTGCTGGTGCCGACGGAGCGGTAGCTCCGCTCAGCGCCGCCGTCGCGGCCGGGAGAGCGAGGCGGGCCCACTCCGCATACAGGGCGCCCGAGGGGTGAAGCCCATCGCCGGCGATCAGGGACCGGGCGGTCGCCGCCCGCCGGGAGACCGGGGTGACGAGCTCGCGGACGGTCCAGCCGGTCCGCGCCACGATCTCGGCGTCGCCGACCGCCACGCCCCGCTCGCGCAGCAGGGCCACCAGCCGCACCGGCCAGCGGTCCGCCACTTCAACGCTCTCGCCGACGGTGTAGGAGTCGCCCAGGGCCAGGTAGCGGGGCGGAGCCGCGGGAGGCAGGGCGAGTGCCATCATCAGTAGTCCAGCCATTCCTATACTTGACATGTCAACTATCCATCCTTACAATGATTCCCATGGACGAGCTGAGCCCGTTGCAGCGCGAGATCCGGCAGGGGAAGCCCTTCCGCTCCCAGGGCCAGGAGGTCGTGGTGGCGCTGCTGCGCACGGCCGATCTCGTCCGCCGCGTGGTGGGCCGGACGCTGGAGCCGTACGACATCACGGCCCAACAGTACAACGTCCTGCGCTTCCTGCGCGGCGCCGGGGAGACGGGGCTCCCCACCCTGGAGATCGGCGGGCGGATGATCGAGCAGGCGCCGGGGATCACCCGCCTGCTCGACCGCCTGGAGGCCAAGGCGCTGGTGCGCCGGGAGCGCTGCGCCCAGGACCGCCGGCAGGTGCTCTGCTGGCTCACCCCCGCCGGGCTCGACCTGGTCGAGCGGCTCGACGAGCCGGTCGATTCGGCCGACGCCGCGGCGGTCGCCATGCTGGACCCCGAGGAGCAGGACCGGCTCCTGCGGATGCTCGACGCGATCCGCCGCGGACCGCCGTGAGGTTTTTGTCAGCAGGTTGAACCGTCAACCTCGAAGTCGACACTCATCCCCGCAAGGGGACTTTGAATCAAGGAGAGGAATGCCAATGAACCGCAAACTGTTCGCCGTTGCCGCCGCCGCCGCGCTCGCCACGGTCGTCGCCCTGCCGCTGCGGGCCGAGACCTTCGCCGTCGACCCCACCCATTCGGAGGTGTCGTTCCAGATCCGCCACATGGTCAGCCAGGTGCGCGGCCGCTTCAACGACTTCTCGGGGACGGTCCAGCTCGACCCGAAGAACCTCCCCGCCTCCTCGGTCGACTTCCATATCAAGGTGACCAGCATCGACACCAACGTCGCCGACCGCGACAAGCACCTGCGCTCGGCCGACTTCTTCGACGTCGAGAAGTACCCCGAGATCACCTTCAAGAGCGAGTCGATCCAGGCCGCCGGCAAGGACAAGTACAACGTCACCGGCCCCCTGACCATGCACGGCGTCACCAAGAAGGTGACGCTGCCGGTCACCCTGGGCGGCCAGGTCAAGGACCCCTGGGGCAATACCCGCGCCGGCTTCGAGATCGAGACCACGCTCGACCGCAAGGACTACGGGATCGTGTGGAACAAGGCGCTCGACAGCGGCGGCGTGATGCTCGGCGACGACGTCAAGGTCGCCATCAATCTGGAGACCGTCCGGAAGGACGCCAAGCCGGCGGCCAAGGGAAAGTGAGCTGACGGACCACCCCCGGCGTTGCGGTGGACAAGGAT
>DASWQX010001149.1:0-2668 GCA_036403495.1 Thermoanaerobaculia bacterium | reverse complement strand
GGGCCGTCGAGATGGGGAACGAGCTGGATCTCATTCGTGTCCTCTGGGTCGAAGGAGGTGTCGCCGCGGGACTGGGCCGGCGGGAGCAGGCACGAGCGGCCCTGGAACACGTGCGGCGGTACTTCAACGTGCACCGGATCGCCTATGACGCGGCCTTGGCATCCTTGGAGCTGGCGGTCCTCCACCTGGAAGAGGAGCGAACCGCAGAGGTCAAGACGCTGGCCGAGGAGATGTTTTGGATCTTCAAGGCCCAGGGAGTCCACAAGGAGGCTCTGGCCGCGCTGAGGCTGTTCTATGACGACGCGACGAAAGAAGAGGCCACGGCCGAGCTGGCCCGGCGGCTGGTCGAATACCTCACGAGAGCCCGTGGAAACCCAGGCCTTCGGTTCGAGGAATGCTGAGTCACTCGTGGAAGGTGAAGGGCAGGGGCGCGGAACCATGCGCCCCTTCAGAGCGTTCGTGGAACGAGCTATCCGTTCGGGTCGACTTGGTGACCGTTGTCCTGATTCGTCGTCACGGGAAGGAGGATCTGCAGTTTGTGACCGTCCGGGTCCATCTCACTGCCGTTCTTGGTCCGCACGCCGTCTGGATCCACCTCACTGCCGTTCTTGGTCTGAACGCCGCTTGGGTCCATTTCGCTCCCGTTCTTGCTCCATACGCGGGTCAGGAAGCCCCAGAGCTGGGAGACGAGGTCGATGGGAACGGAGGCGATCACGCTCCTTCGAGGCTGGGTCCCCGGGCCGGAGGCCGCCAGGACGGCGGTGGTCGAGAGGATGGCGGCAAGCAGAAGGACGAGGGCCATGCGAGGTCGGCGAAACATGGGCAGCTCCTTTTCGCGGAGAGCGCTCCGGGAGCGGCCTCGTTGGCCGCGCGGGCGCCCTTCCATCACTAAGAGTGCCTGGAAACCAGCTCGAAATCTCGCCCAAAAAGCCGCAAGCTGGGGCTTGAGCCTTCAAGGAGGTTGACATGGCGAAGGAGATCCTGGGAGACCCGGCGGACTTGCGGCTGGTGGTGAGGTTCCTCCGCGGGCTCCGGGACTGGAGCCAGGAGGAGCTGTCGAGAGCCTCGGGGGTCGATCGGGGTATGATCTCCGATTACGAGCTTGGGATTAAGTCGCCGACGCGCAAGGCCTTCCAGCGGCTCGCGGCCGGGGTCGGCCTTCCCTATCGCTTCGTGGAGATCCTCCTGCCGGTCTTTCGGGCGGCCCGGCTGTCGCTGCATGGCACCGACGGCTCGCCCGAAACTGAAGCCGCCGAGGGCCTCGGGTCGGGATTGGACCGCGCCGTTCTCGACGCCGTCCTGCCGCACCTGGCGCCCCACCTGATGGAGTTGGAGGCCTTGATGGGCGATGCGGGGGTTCCCGTGGCCGAGGATCGAATCGCGGCGGCGGGGCTATGGGAGGCTCTGAAGAAGCTCTCGCCCGGCCGCCGCCGGCTGGCCGTGGAGAGGGAGCGGCGTTTTTGGAACTGGGCCTTGGCGGAGCGGCTCTCCGAGGAGAGCGCGCGGGCCGCGGCTCACCGGGCCGACAAGGCGGTGGAGCTGGCGCGCCTCGCACGCCGTGTCGCCGAGCTGACTCCGGGAAGCGAGGACTTGCGATCAGGCCTGCTGGGGTGGGTCTGGGCGTTCGAGGCCAATGCCCTGAGGGTCCAGGGCGATCTGCCCGGCGCGGCGGAGGCCTTCCTGCGCTCCGACCGTCTGTTGGCCGCCGGAGAATTTGCCGACCCAGGTCTGTTGGACGCCACGCGACCGCTCGATCTGAAAGCTTCGCTGCGGCGGTATCAGGGCCGCTTCGGCGAGGCGCTGACCCTGCTGGAGCAGGCACTGAAGTCGAACGGCTCCAACGAGGCCAAGGGGCGCATTCTGATCAAGAAGGCGAACACGTTGAGGCACATGGGCGACAGCGAAAGGGCTCTGGCGGAGTTGCGGCAGGCGGAGCGTCTCCTCGACGAGGGCGCCCAGGACCCTCGCCTCGTCTTGGTTGTCCAGCACTCTCTGGCTCACAGCTTGTGGCAACTGGGCCGGTATGTGGAAGCCGAAGCGCGGTTGCCCGGCGTACGCAAGCTGGCGGTCGAGATCGGCAACGAACTGGACCTCATTCGCGTTCTCTGGGTCGAGGGAGGCGTCGCGGCGGGTCTGGGGCGTCGGGGGCAGGCGCTCGCGGCCCTGGAAGAGGTGCGGCGCTATTTCAACGACAAGCGGATCGCCTACGACGCGGCCCTTGCCACGCTGGAGGTGGCAGTTCTCTACCTTGATGAGGAGAGGACCGCGGAGGTCAAGAAATTGGCTGACGAGATGTTCTGGATCTTCAAGGCTCAAGGCGTACACAAGGAAGCGATTGCCGCGCTGCTCCTGTTTTACGAAGCCGCGATCAAGGAGGAGGCCACTTCAGCTCAGGCCCGGCGGTTGGCCGACTATCTCACCAAGGCCCGTTGCACTCCTGGCTTGCGCTTCGAGCCACAGTAGCGATCAGGGCGGGCAGCCCGGTGCTCGCCGCCCCGGTCGCCGCTTCAGTTTTCACCGGCGGCCCTTAGCTTGACAGTGATGCCGGTAGGGTCCAGTATCGAAAATTCGACACTGATCCCCTCACAAGTCGTGAGTCTCGGATGCAGCGTTCCTGGACGGAGGAATCATGCAGAAGCTCATGACGGCTACTCTTTTGGTGATGACG
>DASWQX010001148.1:0-4703 GCA_036403495.1 Thermoanaerobaculia bacterium | reverse complement strand
TGATTCGGCGACGTTGTGGTGCATTCGGTACTGACTCGGCAACGGTAGCTATTCTTGGGGATTCCAATGCCCTGTATCTATCAGCATGATTTTTTTGTCAGCTATCCTCACATGGACGAGGGAAACATTCTGACGGAATTCGTCGAGGAGATGGTCAGGACGATCAAGTTTCTCCGGACGGGGGACAAGCTGCCCGAGCCCGTCTATATCGACAAACAGCGGCTGAAACCAGGCTTTCGATGGCATCAGGAGCTCGCTCGTGCTCTCTGTCACAGTCGCGCCATGCTCGCGGTATACACTGAAGATTATTTTTCCCGCGAGTATTGCTTGCGGGAGTGGGGCGCAATGGCGGACCTAGAGCTCAAACGTATTGGGAAATCCGCTCGCGGCATGATCATACCCATCATTCTTCGTGCTTCGGAAGATGAGAGGGGTGAGCCCGTCCTCCCGCAAGCGATCAAGGATTTGCAGTACGAAGACTTCCGTTCGATCCTGGCGCCGAGGCAGCAATTTACATCGGTACGCGTCCGGACGAAGGTTCAACGGATCTTGAAGCGCATCGAGGACCTGCGGAAACAGTCGCGGGACCCACGGATCGATTGCGACACCTACGACGTCCTTCCGCCGGCTGAGGTGCCGCCTTCTCCGCCGGACGCCTTTGGTGGCACATGGATGTGACGAGGATGGAGTCTCCCGGGCAGATCATCACCTTCTACTCTTACAAGGGGGGGACGGGGCGCTCGATGGCTCTCGCCAACGTCGCCTACTTCCTGGCGGGACAGCTCGCTCCGGGAAGCCGGGGCGTCCTCATGATCGACTGGGATCTGGAGGCGCCGGGGCTGCATCAATACTTTGCGGCAAGCCTATCGCTCCTGAAATACCGGCGGCGTGCCGGTAAATTCGGCGGCTCCCATCTCTTTCCCGGCCTTATTGATTTTTTCGAAGCAGCTCGGGCAAGTTATAAAGATTCTGCCGTTAGCGATCTTGAGAGGATCCGCGCCAAGGTAATTGAAGACTTTTCCTCCTATGTCATGGAAACCGGAGTCCCGGGTCTTTCTATTGTCAAGGCGGGCCGTTTCGACGATGACTATCCCAAGCGGATCCAAAAATTTGACTGGGAGGGGTTTCATGACGGAGATCCGGCTTTCTTCCGGGATCTTCGCCGTTTTTTGCAGAAAACCTACTCTTTTGTGCTGATCGACTCGCGGACGGGATTGACGGACACCAGTGGGATCTGTGTCAAACAAATGCCGGAGAAAGTCGTTCTGGTCTTTGTTCCGAACCGCCAGAGCATCGACGGTATTATTAATGTCGCTCGCCGCATCCGACGGTTCCGCGTAGGATCGTCCGATCTCCGGCCGCTCGTCAGCTTTCCCCTAGCCTCACGGATCGACGGAGCCAACGAGCGACTGCGGCGTGCCTGGCGTTTCGGGGGCTCGGTCGGTGACGGCGAACTCGTGGGGTATCAGGGGATCTTCGAGAGCCTCTTTCGGGAGTTGTACGAGCTGGACGAATGCGATCTGTCGGACTACTTTGACTCCACTCAAATTCATCACGACAGCGATTATGCCTATGGGGAGAAGATCGCGGTCCAGCGCGGCACGACCGAAAAGCTGTCGCTTGGCCATTCCTTCGCCAGCTTCGCGCGCCGGCTGACGATGCTGGACGGGCCCTGGGAATTGCTGCCCGAGGGGGTGGAGGTCCGCGAATCGAAGCGCCGCGAGGAGATCGCGGTCCTTAGGGAAAAGACCGCTTTGGGTAAGGCGAAGTGGTCCTGGTTGCTGGCGGTGTTCTCGGTCGCAATCTCGCTGTTGTCGATATTCTCATATTTCCGGGCCCAGGAAACATCCACGTCCCAGTCCGTCCTGGCCTCGGCCTCGGCCTCCGCCGATCCCTTGGAAAAGGCGCTGCTTCTGGCAAGCTTGAAGGGGGCGCCGGTTCCCGCCGGTGGTCTCATGCTTGCGCGTGAGGTCGCATCGACGCCCGTTCCGTTGGCGGTTTTGAGCGGCCATACGGGGCCGGTCACGGACGTGGCCTTCTCCCGCGACGGCTCTCGAATCGCGACCGCTTCGGCAGATTCTACCGCGCGTCTCTGGCCGAGCGACGGCAGAGGAGATATCTCGGTTTTCCTGAGGTCGTCGTCGCCTGTAGTGAGTGTAGCCTGGAGTTATTCCGGAAAGGAAATCCTTGGAGCATCGAGAGATGGTAGAGTCGGTGTCTTCGATAGTCGGGGCGTAGAAGAATATGCTTTGTATGCAAAAAGTCCTCTTCTTGCTGCGGCCTTCGATTCTGGTGGTCGTTTGCTAACCGTTGCGCCCCGGTCCATTGAAATATTCAAAAATCAGTTTGGTCCTCAAAGCGATTATTCTCTTGGTTCCGAGATCAGGAGCGCTGTCTTTGGAATGCAGGGCAAGAGTGTTTGGTTGTCTGCCTCAAACGCCATATGGTTTTTCCGCTCCGGCGTCTTGGGTCAAGCCTATGTTATGCCGATTGAGCTGTTGACTCGTGTCGATGTCATGGCGCCAATACCTGCCGATACCATTCTGGCGGCATCTGTTGAGAATACTGTAGAGATTTGGGGCGTGCCTCCAGCGTCCGAGACGAAGAGCGATTTGATCAAAGGGACTCTCCTGGTACGCCTTCCTCTCCAAGGGAGTTCGATTAATGTGATGGCCTTTAGTCCGGACGGGCGAGTTTTGGCGGTCGGCGGTGCGGACGGGGCAGTCAGGGTTTATCATTTCAATTCGAGTTCTTTCCAATTCCTTACGGACAGTGACCCGGTCTTATTACGCGGGCACAAGGGGCCCATAAGAGCGCTTTCCTTCAGTCCCGATGGAAGCAGGCTCGCATCGGCTTCAGAGGACACTACTGTGCGCGTCTGGAATTTAAATCAGCACCTGGATAGAGATCTTGACTGGCCTCGCCTCCTTGAATATATTCGCCATGAGACCACCGCGTGCCTTACTATGGAACAACGCCTGAAATTGCTTTCGGAGACCGCCCAGGATGCTTCCCAAGGGTACTCGGAATGCGAGCAGGCTAACGGCCGCCGAGCACCGTTGAATGTGACGCTCCACTAGCCTGGAAGGGTGTTTGCCGAGCATCTTTTACCTGGAATAGGATTGAGCGAATAGGACCGAGAAAATCTCCCTGGCCCTTGAAGAAGAGCTCCTCGCCGAAGCTCGCGAGGCCTGAGGGGCGCGGGGTCTGTCCAGCGATGTCAACCAGGCTCTGCGGCAGCAATTACAGCACGACCGTCTCGTCGGCCTGCTCGCTGATCTCGAACAGGCGCACCCGCCGGTCGATCCAAGGGTGCTCGCGGAGGTTCGCCAGGAATGGCCCACGCCGTAATAGCGGGAGGCACCCATGTCCTCACGTCGATTCCGACGGCCTGAAACGGACTCGCGGCCTCGGCTCTATCGACGGCGCCATCGAATCGGGAGAGCGGGGTCGCTTCGGCCCAACGGAACCGGCAACCCCAACGTCCTCATTTCGCTACGCCGGGGCCCCCTCTGCTACAATCCCGCCCCATGAACGAGAGACGGATTCGCATCCTGATCGCCAAGCCGGGCCTGGACGGGCACGACCGGGGCGCGAAAGTGGTGGCGCGGGCGCTGCGCGACGCCGGGTACGAGGTGATCTACACCGGCCTGCGCCAGACTCCGGAGCAGATCGCCGCCGCCGCCGTCCAGGAGGATGTGGACGCGGTGGGCCTGTCGATCCTCTCGGGGGCGCACAACGTGCTGCTCCCCGAGGTGACCCGCCTGCTCAAGGAGCAGGGGGCCGACGACATCCTGGTGTTCGCCGGTGGCATCGTCCCGGAGCAGGACATCGCGGGACTGAAGAGCGCCGGCGTCGACGAGATCTTCCTGCCGGGCACCTCGACGAAGTCGATCGTCGAGTATCTGCAAAACCGCTTCGCCGCGGTGGTGGCGGCGTCCTAGGACGCCCTTTCGGGGCTCTTTCTTCCCGGAACCCCTGCCGCGGTGCTACCTTAGAGTGATTCAGACGGAGGACGAATGAAGAGAAGGATCCTGTTGGCGGACGACAGCGTCACCATCCAGAAGGTCATCGAGCTGACGTTCATGGACGAGGACTACGAGGTTCGTGCCGTCAGCAACGGCGACGATGCGGTGAAGCTCCTGTCGGAGATCAACCCCGATTTCGTGATCGCCGACGTCCACATGCCGGGCGCCAACGGCTACGAGGTCTGCCGCCGGGCCAAGCAGCTCCGGCCGGACCTCCCCGTGCTCCTGCTGGTGGGCACCTTCGAGCCGTTCGACGAGGGCGAGGCCCGCGCCGCCGGGGCGGACTCCCATCTGAAGAAGCCGTTCGACTCGCAGGAGCTGTTGCAGCGGGTGGAGGAGCTGATCTCCAAGGCGCCCGCGGCTCCGGCGGCTCCGATGTCGGCCGCGCCGCCCGCGCCGCCCGCGCCGGTCGCCGCCCCTTCGCCGTTCGCCCCGCCTCCTCCGCCGCCGGCTCCGCCCGCCTTCGCATCGGCCGGCTCTCCGGAGCCGCGGCCGCTGGCGGACTGGACGGCGAACGTCACGCCCGACTGGCTCGCCAAGCCGGCGCACGAGTTCTCGGCGCCCGAGCCGGCGCCGGCGGCCCAGGCCCCGGTCCCCGACTTCTCGGCCGAGCCCTCCTGGGGCAACTTCGAGCTGGAGCCGGAGGCGCCCCCCTCGCCCTTCGCGGCGCCGGCT
>DASWQX010001147.1:0-2612 GCA_036403495.1 Thermoanaerobaculia bacterium | reverse complement strand
CGACCGCTTCGGAGCGCTGATTTCGGGGCTGGATCTGAGCTGAGGGGAAGGGCCCGTTTTGGGAGCCTTGCGCACCCTTCAGTTTCAGGAGGACTTCAATATGAACGTCAGAGGTTTGAAGTGCGGATTGGCACTGTCGTGCGGTCTGTTGGCGGTCTCCGCGGGCGCCGCCACCCTGGAGAAGCGGGCGGACAAGCCCTTCGCGGACGCGGACCACGTCATCTACACGCTGCCCATCGGCAGCCCGCGGCCGACGCTGCCGCTCAAGGTCATGGCGAACCATGGCGGTGGCGTGCTCGTCCATGCCAAAGCGGTCTTCATCTTCTGGGGACCGAGCTTCAACAATGCCGCCTCTCCGGATTTCGCGTATGCCCGCACGCTGCAGGCGGATCGCAACCAGTTCGGCACCAGTCCGGAGTGGGCGGTGCTCCGGGAGTATGGGGTTCTGGCCACGAACCTCGGCTCGGGAACCTCCGATCGGTTCGACACCTCGACTCCGCCGGTCAACGTGACCGACTCCACCGTCCATGCCGAGGTCAACCGGTACCTGGCCAGCAACGCCTTCAACTCCAGCACGATCTATGAGGTCGTGATCCCGAAGACCTCCTACTCGTCGAGCGGCTCGAGCACCTCCTGCGGCGGCCCGAGCTTGGCCTACTGCGCCTATCACGGCGACTACAGCGCCGCGGCCGGCACGGTGATCTATTCGATCCAACCCTATCCGAGCTGCTCCGGCTGCAAGGTCTCGGGCTGGACGGACGTGCAGAACCAGGAGCACTTCTTCTGTCACGAGACCCGGGAGGCCGCCGTCGACCCCGTGAACGGCTGGTGGGACAGCGCCACCGGCGAGGAGCCCGACGACAAGTGCGCCTGGTCCCCCTCACCGTTCCTCGGCACCAACGGCTACGGCTGCCAGTACGAGTGGTCGATCCAGACCAACTCGTGCGTCAAGACCCGATAACGGAAGGCTCCGCGGCACGGGCCCTCACGCCGACTTCCCCAAAGACGCATTGAGCTTCGGCGCCACGCTCCGGCGGGCGCCGATCCGAACGCCTGGCACCCTTCCTCGGCGCACCCGATGAGGGGATCGTCCGGGTTGAAGCGTTGACTCCGGGTCAGCCCCGCTGTTGGGGATTGACTTAGGAGGACCCATGAAGAACCGAATACTGCTGAGTTTGGGTCTGTTGTCGCTGCTCCTGACGGCGGGGGCGCTCGCTGCGCCGGCGCCGCAGGACGCCTCGGCCGGCCAGATTTCACCGCCGCTGTTGCGGCCCGCTCCCCCTCCCCCGAAGTGGGAAGACCGGCGCTTGAGCTCCAAGGCGATGGCGGGCCAGGGTTTCGAGGCCAGCCGCCTGCGGCAGGCCGTGGCCGATCTGCCAGAGAAAGCGTCGGCCGACCAGATGGAGCTGGCGCTCTACGATGTGCTGCCGCAGATCTACAAGGCGACCAATCGGGATCTGCCCGTGGTCGCAGAGGCCGTGGCGAAATTGCGCGAACAGCCCGGCGCCGTCGAGGCGATCTCGCGTCAATACAAGCAACTGCCGGCCGAGGCGCTCGAGCACCGGCTCGTGGTCCTCGGCATGCTGGGCGAGATGAAACGGTCCGACGCCATGGCGCAACTGCGCGAGGTGGTCTGGGCTCCGCTCCCCCCCGCCGACTCGCAGGCGGACAAGCTGACCGCGCGCGACCTGGAGGAGATGGTCCAGGTCAAGGCGGTCCAGGGGCTGGCCTTTCTGGCGACGCCTGCGGCCGACGCGGAGGTGCGCGAGGTGATCGCCAAACACGAGGCCCTGCACGTGCGGGTCTCGGCGATCGACGCCTACATGTGGAACCACGGCGATCGTCCGGAGACGGCCGCCGAGCTGTACAAGCTGCTCCCCGCCGAGCTGCACCCGTACGTCGAACGGCCGCGGTTCCAGCGCGGACAGAATGCCGAGGAGTTCACGCAGAAACTGCGCGCCTGGCAGGAGAAATGGGGAAACCAGACCCAGTCGCCGGCGGGAGGTGTGAAATGAGAGCTCAAGTGAAGACCCTGCTGCGGAGGAGCGTTTTCATCGCGGTTGTCGCCCTCGGCCTCCTGCCCGCCGGGGCCGGCGCCGTGTGCCCCAACACCACCGAGACGGACGAACAGACCCTCTGGAACGTTCACAACGGCTGGCCGGCGTTTCGCGACTGGTTCCGCCCCTATTTCAACTTCCAGTCGGGCGAATGGGGTGGAGGCTGGGGCTGGGATTCGACCGATCCCACCCAGGCCTTTCCCAAGGCGTGGGATTCGGCCTACCTGATCACCTACGGATTACAGGATTCGACCCTCGGTCCCTGGCACAGCGACGTCGACTATTACAACTGGGCTTCGGGCGCCAATCACGGCTTCCGCTACGAGCCGCAAGACTCGAACGATGCCTTCGCCCAGTCGATCTGGGGCTGGTTCGTGACCGATCGCGTGATGATGATGTGCCCCAGCTTCAACGGTCGGACCGCGGGCGGACGGGCCGGGACGATGTTGCACGAGTCGACCCACATCACGTACGACTCGCAGCACCAGTCCAACCGGCCGGGCAGCAACTGCGGGTCGGACCCCTGCTCGGACAACTGGTTCTTCCACTACCTCA
>DASWQX010001146.1:0-2427 GCA_036403495.1 Thermoanaerobaculia bacterium | reverse complement strand
GAGCCCAAGCCTGGAAAGTCCGCTTCTCAAAATCAGCCGCCGCACGTCTCCCGGCAATGCTCCTAGTGCAGCGCGGATGCCGACTTCTTTTGTCCTACGGCTAACGGAGTACGCCATTACGCTGTAAATTCCAAGGCCAGTCAGTCCGAGCGCGAAGCAGCCGAAGGTCGTGAAGAGGACGACCGGCCGCGTGTACGACTGTGTGATCTCCGCGATATCTTGAGCCATCGACTGGACCGCAAAGATTGGGATGTCAGGGTCGAGAGCGGCACCCTCGCTAGGGAGCTTAGAGATTAGTGCGGATGGAGAACCCCCGGGTTTCCACGAAGACGTTCATCCAGGATCGCGGCTTCTGTTCCATCGGCAAGTAGACGGTCTCGGGCATCGCGGAACCAGTGATTTCGCCCAACTGAAGATCGGAAACCACACCGAGTACTGTCAGCCACGGGCGGCTGGAGGCGGTCTTTCCGAAGCGGAGTCGCTTTCCAATTGGATCCTGGCCTCCAAAGTAATGTTGTGCGAAGCTGCGGTTGACGACCACTACAGGGTCGCTCCCCTCGCGGTCCGTGCCAACGAACTTTCGCCCCTTGACGAGGTGAAGGCCAAAGACCTCGAAATACTTTGGAGACACCACAACCCACTGCGTTTCTGGGTAGCTTGATTCCGCAGCGTAGACGGTGCCCGCGATCGCGAAGTACGAGGTTTGAGATGGCACGCCCGGAAAACTAGAGCCGAAGGCGACTGCGGCGACCTCCGGCTTTCTTTCGAGACGCTCAAGGAGAGTTGTTAAATAGAGCGATTGGGTCCTGGGATCTGAGTAGTGCGGACCATATAGGGAAACCTGGCCGGAGATCACTGTTTTCGGATCGAATCCAAGATGAACGGTCTTCAGTTTTATTACGCTCTCGACCATCAAGCCTGTGGCGATCAACAGGCCGCAAGAGAGAGTGGTCTCCACGATGACTAGGACCGTGTTGAGTCGGCCAAGACGGAGGCTGCTGCTACCCCGAGACTGATCCTTCAAGGTTTCGCCCAGGGCCATCCGCGCTCCGTGCCAAGCCGGGAGCAAGCCGGCTAGAAGAGTGGCGAGAAGGGTAATTGCCAAAGCGAAGAGGACGACTCCCCGATCCAGGCGGACATCGACCCAGAAGGATGCGGTCTCGTCTCCCATGACATGGCGATAAAGGAGGAGGGCCAACCGAGCGACTGCCAACCCCAAGAGTCCGCCGACGAAGGCTGTGAGGAGACTTTCGCTCATCAATTGGGTGACCACGCGGCTGCGGCTCGCCCCCAGCGCCATACGGACTGCCAATTCTTGAGAGCGATATACTGCAGTGGGCTGTCGCCAAGCAGGGACAACCGTGCTGCTGAGTGAAGAATTGCAGCACGATCGCGAGCTGGAGGGAGCCCGGTTTCGGAACCCGTTCCTGGAATCTTGAGAGCTGGGTGGCACCTCGCGACGGCCCGTCGTAACCATCTGCGGTCCGTCGTAAGCTTACGACGAGCCGTCGTAAGCTTCTGCGGTCCGTCGTAACCATCTGCGGCTCGTCGTAAGGATCTGCGGCTCGTCGTAAGGATCTGCGGCCTGTCGTAAGGATCTGCGGCCCGTCGTAACCATCTGCGGGCCGTTGTAAGGATCTGTGGCCTGTCGTAACCATCTGCGGCCCGTCGTAACGATCTGCGGCCCGTCGTAACCATCGGTCAGGCGGCCCTCCGGGTCCTTCGTCGGATCGATCTTCGGCCGCATCGGCCAGTTTCTCGCACGGACGTGACAACGCCCGGGCGCGGCGCGGATCGGGTCGCTCGGGCGGCATCCGCTGGACTAGAATGTCGCCCATGGGCCGCTTCCTCTGGATCTGCCTCGGCGGCGCCGCCGGCACCGGCGCGCGCTACCTGCTCTCGGGCTGGCTGCTGCGCGCCCTGGGTCCGGGGTTCCCCTGGGGGACGCTGGCGGTCAACGTCATCGGCTCGTTCCTGCTCGGCCTGCTGATGCAGATCGCGATCGCCACCGCCCTCCTGTCGCCGACGCTGCGCCTGACGCTCACCACCGGCGTCATGGGCGGGTTCACCACCTATTCGACCTTCAACTACGAGACGCTCCAGTACCTCCAGCAGAACGAGTGGCTGGCCGCCGGCACCAACGTCGCGGCGACCCTGCTGGTCTGCTTGGCGGCGGGAGCCCTGGGCGTGCTCACCGGCCGGCTCCTCGCGGGGAGCTGAAGGAGGCGGGCGATGCGGGTGCTCGACGGCGAGGCGACGCTGGTGCGGGTCTTCATCGGCGAGGGCGATCAGTGGCACCACCGCTCCCTGTATCTCGCCGTGATCGAACGCCTGCGCAAGGAGGGGTACTCGGGGGCGACCGTGCTGCGCGGCGTCGCCGGGTTCGGCGCCCGCAGTGTCCTCCACACCACGCAGCTCCTCCGCCTC
>DASWQX010001145.1:0-7199 GCA_036403495.1 Thermoanaerobaculia bacterium | reverse complement strand
CAGCAGGGGCAGACGATCCTGATCAAGCCGACGGCCTTCCTGTTCAAGGACCCGACGGTGCAGATGCAGCTCCACATCGAGCGCCCCGCCGGCACCTGGCGCTCCTGGCGCTCGTGGGGGGACCGCTATCTCTGGGTGCGCCTCTGGGGACCAGGGAGGGTGGCGGTGCAGTCGGCCTTCGAGCCGCTGGAGGACAACGGCCGGACGATGGTCGACCACTCGGGAGCGACGCAGCATCAGTGGTAGGAGCGAAGCGACCCCTGGGACCGCCGGCGTCCCCGCCGCCCTTCTAACCAAGCCTTTGGGAGCGCTCCCGGCGCGCTTTTCCTCATGGAGCGCCAGCATATACATCTCGCAAATCTTAAGATCTTGCCCCGCAAGGGGCAAAGGCATGTAGCCTGGGGCGTTAGCCCCAGGAAGGAGATGCCCATTAAGTTCTAGCCCCGAAGGGGCGACGGCAAACCTTCGCTTCGAGGAAGACTGCCGTCGCCCCTCCGGGGCTCTAGATTTGCTTTGGAACCGCCTACCTGGGGCTGACGCCCCAGGCTACATGCCTTTGCCCCTTGCGGGGCAAGATCCTGAGGTCCTCGACTGTGTGGCCGCTTCGTGGCCAGCGCTGCCAGCGCCGAGCTATGAGACGCCGAACCTTCGTCCTGAAACGCTAAAACCGCGGCCGGCGTCACTCCTACTCGGTCGGGCTTTCTCCAGCCACGTCCTGAGACACTCGGCCGTTGGTCTGCAACGGCAGGACCCTGGGCGGCGAAGCTCCGGCCAAGGTCTGGAGAACCCAACGGCTCCGCAGAGTCACGCCGACCTCGGCTGGGTCGTTCCGTTCCAGGTCGGGGTGTCTCAGAGCTGGGATTTAGCGTTGCAGGCCCACCCGTAGCGGTCGCAGCAGTGCCCGGCCGGGGGGCTGCCGGGGGCGATAGCGTCAGGAGCCGGAGCCTTCCTGGTCCGCGGTCGCCTTGCGGTACCGCGTCGGCTGGGTTCCGGAGCCCTCGAAGTCGACCGTGAGCTGCCCGCCAGTCCTCAGCTTCTTCAGGACCCGGTACAGCGAGCCGCGGTTCGGCGTGTAGCCGAGCAGGCCGCAGACGTCGACGAAGGTGAACGTCTCGGAGAGCCTTGGAAGGACAGCCTCGACGTCTGCGTCCAACTCGCCAGGCGGCCGCCGCTGCCGCGCGGGAGGCGCCGCCACGGCAGGACGATCCGGCTTTTGCCCCGCCGCAAGGCCGGGGAACGCGGAGCCCTCGCCGGACATCATCCGCCACACCATGTCCAAAGCCTGGAGCTGCGCCTGATGGGCGGATTCCAGGATCGCCATGAGGGAGCGGTGCTGTTCCCCGAGACGGCGTTTCTGCTCTTCGTATTGCTCGCGGTTCATGGCAGCGGATTGCAGCACAGCGCGGGTCGCAGCGCAAGCGGTGGCGGCCGATTTTGGCCGCCCGCCTCAGGGGAGGCTGAACACGGACGAACACGGACAAGAACGGACGAACACGGACAGCGTTGCCTATTCCTATCCTTGTTCGTCCGTGTCCTTTCTGCCTACCGCACGCCCCCCGCGCAGACCCGGTTCTTGCCCTCCGCCTTGGCGCGGTAGAGGGCGAGATCGGCCGCTTCCACGAGCCCCTCCGGCGTCTGGCCGGGGGCGGGGCTGAGGGCGACGACGCCGAAGCTGGCGGTGATCCGCTTCAGGGGGGCCGCCTCGTTGGGGATCGCCAGCGCCTCGATCGCCGCGCGGAGCTGCTCGGCCACCTGCTGCGCGCCGGGCAGGCCCACCCCCGGGAGGAGCACCGCGAACTCTTCGCCGCCATAGCGGGCCGCGAGACCCCCCGCCCGCTGGGCCGCCGCGGCGAGCAGGGACGCCACCGCTTGCAGCGCGAGGTCGCCGGCGAGATGGCCGCGGGTGTCGTTGAGCAGCTTGAAGGAGTCGAGGTCGAGCAGGACGAAGGCGATCGGCTGGCGGGTGTGGCTCCATTCTTCCGCCAGCGCCTGTTGCAGGCGCCGCCGGTTGGCGATGCCGGTCAGCTCGTCGCGCAGCGACAGCTCCTCCAGACGGGAGTTGGCCGTGGCGAGGTCGGTGTGGGCGCGCCGCAGCTCCTCGACCGTGCTGCGCAGCTCGACGGTCTGCTCGTTCACCCGGGTCTCCAGCCGCGCCGCCCGCTGGTGCAGGGCGCGGCCGCGCAGCCGCGCGTAGGTCCAGACCGCGAGCAGCGCCAGGGCGGCCCAGAGCGCCAGCGCCCAGGCCGCCTTGTACCAGGGGGGCTGGACGTGGAACGACCACGAGGTCCCCGGCCCCGTCTCGCCGTTGGGGCCGAGGGTGCGCACGTGGAAGGTGTAGTCCCCCGGCGGCAGGCGGGTCAGCTCGGCGAAGGGCTCCGCGGTGGGCTCGCTCCAGCGGGCGTCGAGCGGCTCGAGGCGCGTCTGGTAACGCAGGCCGGCCCGGAAGGAGAGCGGGGCGAACTCGATGCGCAGGTGGCGCAGGTAGGGAGGGAGGTCGGCCGCCTTCGGCGACATGCCCGGGGCGCCGCCGAAGAGGACCCTCCCCTCGTCCGCCGTGAGGCTCGACAGGCGCGGCGCCGGCAGGGCCGCCGCCTGGCCGAGGGTCGCTCCCTCGTAGCGGAAGAGCCCCTTGTCGGTCGCCAGCCAGACCACACCGTCCGGCTCGGCCAGGATCTGTTCGATGTCGTGCGCCGTCACCTCGACGAGCGTGCGCGGCGACGGCGCCCAGCCGGCTCCCTGGCGTAGTGATACCGTGGGGGGGAGGGTGCTTCGCCAGAGGTTCCCGGCGGCGTCCTCGGCCAGGAAGGAGAAGTCGCCATGCCCGGCCAGCGCGGCGAGATCGGGGTCTTTCACCAGCCGGCCTTCAGCCTCGTCGAGGCGCAAGACCTGCCCGCCGGCGGGGACCAGGATGCGGCCGGCGATCCGGTAGAGGCTCATGCCGTCGCTCCCCGCGACCTCGCGTGCCGGGGCCGCGGCGAGCCCGGCGGAAGGGATCCGCCAGCCCGCGATCCGGCCGACCGTCCGGCCGCACCAGACGACGCCCGCCTTTTCTACGAGGGTGCGGATCTCACCCGAGATCCCCGCAGCCCTCCCCTCGAAGCGCCATTCCGCTCCATCCCGCCGGACGGCGGCGAGGCCGTTTTCGGTCCCCAGCCAGACGCGGCCCGGGTCCATCCTCGACGGCGCCAGGGCGTAGACGGTGCGGAGGTCGTCGGTGCCGGCCACCAGCCGGGCGTCCAGCCCGCGGACCTGGAAGAGCCCGAACGCCGTCCCCACCAGCAGGTCGTCGCCCATCGACAGCAGGCTCCAGCCGGAGGCGGGAACGCCGGGCACGGCGCGCAGGCGGACCGGGCCCGCCGGCGATCCGGCCTCGCCGGCGCCGGTACCGGTACCGGTGATCGCCAGGGGCGCGGTGGTGAACAATCCCGCCGAGGTCCCCGCCCACAGATGCCCCTGGTGGCGCGCCAGGACATAGACGGATCCCTCGATCCCGGACCGGCGGTCAAGGACGGAGAGCGGCGAGGCCACCTGGAGGCGCACCAGACCGTTGTTGAGCGCCACCCAGAGCGATCCCTCGCGGTCGGTCACCAGGCCGGTGACGAAGTTGTCCGGCAGGCCGACGGTGGTATCGATGATCTGGTCCACGGTGCCGTCCGGGCGCAGGAGCAGCAGGCCGCCGAGCACCGTCCCCAGGGCCCACCGGCCGTCCGGCAGCCGCTGCCCCTCGACCACATGGCCGGCGACCGCCCACTTCGAGGCCTCGGGCGCGAACGGCGCCGCCCTGCCGTCGCGGAACAGGAACAGCCCCTCGCCGCGCACCGAGACCAGCAGGCCGCCGTCGGCGGGCAGGACCCGGTCCATCCGCCGGCCGCGGAAGATGTCGCCGCCGGGCACCGGCTGCAGCCGCGTCCCGGCCAGCCGCGCCAGCCCCGTCTCCCGGCTCCAGACGTAGAGCGTGCCGCCGATCAGGAAGGTCTGCGCGAACGGCCGGCCGCTCGGGAAGGTAACGGCGGTGACGACGCGGGTGCCGTCCCAGACCAGCAGCCGGTCGGTGGTCAGGAAGGCGAACCCCTGACCCCAGGGGTGGACGTCGAGGATCTGCCCGAGCTCCCGCTGTCCGGCGGGGAGGAGGCTCACCAGGGAGACGTAGCGGAGCCGGCCGCCGGCGTCCGGCGCCAGGTAGCCGATCTCGTCGGTGCCGCCGACCGCCACCCGTCCGGCGGCGTCGCTGGCCAGGGCGTAGGCGGCGAGCGCCTTGCCGATCGGGATCAACTGCCACCAGGCGCCGTCGTAAACCAGGACTCCACCGAGATTGCCGACGTAGAGGACGCCGCGGGGATCGCGGGCGATGTCGAACGACTGCGGCGAGGTCCCTCGCAGCGTCGGCTCGTAGACCTGGATCAGGGGGAAGCCGCGCTCGGTCCGCGGGGCCGCCGGCGCGGCTCCGGCCGCGGCGGCGCAGGCGAGGAATAGACAGCCCGCGAGAGCGCGGTGGAGACGCGGGAGGAGGCGTGGTCGCATGAGGGTGGCCGTGGCGGAGTTTAGCAGGCGGAGCGCCCGCCGGTCTCCCAGCAGGTCTGGAAATTCTGCAAAGGGTATGAGATTCTTCCCGGCCATCAAATTCCGCCGCAAGGCGACCATACGGGGGAATCCCATGAAGACCGTCCGCCGATCGATCTGGATCCTGTCCGCTCTCCTGCTGATCCCTGCCGCCGGCTTCTGCGGCGGCGCCTGGGTGCCCGATCCGGGCAAGGGGGACCTCGAGCTGGGGTTCAGCCGCAAGACCGCCAGCAGCTCGTGGGACGTGGACGGCAACGCCTACACCAACACCACCGTCGTGAACGGCAAGCGGGTGATCAGCTATCACGACTTCCGCTACACCTACCTCTCCGGCGAGGTCGGGGTGTTCCACCGGCTGTCGGCCCGCTATCTCTTCACCTATCTCTACGGCCTCGAGGGGGCGCACGTCGACGAGGAGAAGAACGTCGGCTTCTCGGACGCCTGGCTCGGCCTCAAGTACGCGCTGACCCAGGGGAGCTGGCCGATGGCGCTCGCCGCCACCGAGCGCACCCCGTTCCTCTACGACCTCCCCGGCGCCTACAACCGCTACCTCTATGACGCCCAGGGGAACCGCCGGGGGGTGAGCCCCGAGTGGCGCGGCCTGCTCAAGCGCGACTACTCGCTGACGTACCTGCTGAGCCATTCCTTCCTCGACGGGCGCGGCTGGATGAACTTCGAGACCGGCTACACCTGGCGCGAGGGAGCGCCTGCGGACCAGGTGCCGGTGACCGCCGAGATCGGCTATCCGCTCCCCTGGTGGGGGATGGCGGCGAAGGGCTCGGTGGTGGCCGTCAAGAGCCTCGGCAACGACTCGCCGGCCGAGCCCGACGACCGGTTCAAGGCCAGCGCCACCAACGACTTCAACGACGCCAGCATGGTCAAGGCCGGCATCTCCCTGATCGCCCCGCTGAACCGCCGCGGCCTCGACCTCGAGGTCGGCTATAACCAGTGGCTCTGGGGCAAGTCGGCGCGCCGCTACCGCGAGCCGTTCGTGTCGCTGGGGTGGCGTTTCTAGGCAACCCGGGTCAGAACGTATCGGCCGTCGACACCAGCCACTGCACGCGCTGGGCGGTGCGGGCGCCGTCGAGGGGGAAGGCGACGTCGAGGTGGAGGACGCCGCCGCGCGAGGAGCGGCTGGAGGCGACGCGCAGGCCGAGGCCGATGTCCTTCAGCACCTTGCGGTCCTGCCGCAGCGCCCGCTCCTGCAGGGTGAGCGTGTCGACGAACCAGGCCTGGCCGGCGTCGAAGAAGACGGCGGCGCCGAGGTGGGCGAGGTGGAAGATCTCGCGGTCGCTGTAGAAACGCTGCTCGAGCGTCAGCAGGGCGCGGCGGTCGCCGGCCTGATAGCGGATGGGGTAGCCGCGCAGGCCGCTGTCGCCGCCGAGCAGGAGCTGGTCCTCGCCGTCCAGGCGGTGGGCGAGGTCGGCGCCGAGCGAGGCGAAGAGGACGTTCTCCCCGAAGTCGCGGACATACCAGCGCACGCGTCCTCCGGCCACCAGGTTCTCGGCGTCCCCCTTGGCCCAGCGGGTCGAGCCGCCGAGCTGGAAGAGGAGGATCTGGCCCGGGGCCGGGCGCCAGCCGTCGGAGAGCGCCGCCTGGCCGATCCAGCGCTGGGCGTCGGCGCCGAACCGCGGTGACGAGAGTCCGACGAGCAGGCTGTACTGCCGGCCGAGGTTGAGGTCCTCCGAGCGCTGAATGCGGTCGAGGTCCTTCTCGACCACGTAGCGGTCCTGGACCGATTCAAAACGGATGAACGGGTAGGCCAGCGTGCGGTCCGGCGGTAGCGGCAGCGTGACCGGGCCGGTGACCGGGCCCTTGCCCAGGCTCTTGATCAGGAAGCTCCGCTGATCGGAGAGCGAGAAGTCGTCCCGCGAGAAGGTGAACCCCGCCTGCCAGCGGTGCGTGAAGCCGTCGACCAGCCCGGGAGAGAAGCCGCCGTAGACCTCGGCGGAATCGGTCAGATGGCGGAAGGCGGTCTCCACCTTGCCGAGCGAGTAGAGGCTCTCCAGGCGGTCGTCGCGGAAGCTGATCAGCCCGGCCGCCCAGCGGCTGTCGAGCGAGAAGAAGGGGCGCTCGATCTCCAGCCGCTGCCGCCCGCCGTCGCTGTTCCTGGCGTCCGACAGCAGCAGGCGGACGCGGCTGCCGAGGAGGTTCGGGTCGGTGTAGCGGGCGAGGTCGGAGGTGCGGTCGATGGTGCCGATCCGGGCGATCGTGACCTCTTTGCCGGTACCCAGGAAGTTGGTGTCGGTCAGCGAGAAGCTCGAGCTGTTGCGTCCGCCGGCGCGGCCGAACGAAGCGCCCCCTTCGAGCGTCCAGACGTCGCGGGTGGTCACCTCCACGTCCACCCGGCCGTCGGCGCGCAGGACCGGGTGGATGTCGACGTCGTAGAGGTAGTCGTTGGTGCGCAGGATGCGCGCCGACTCCGCGATCAGCTCGGGGGAGAAGACGTCCCCCGGATGGAACAGGAGCTGGCTCTCGATCACCTTCGCCCGGGTGGTGCGGTGGAGGTGGTTGGCGAGCCGGAAAAGCTTCCGGTTCTCCTCGGGGTTGGCGGTGTCGAAGAGGTCCTTGGCGGCCACCCGCACCTCGCCGATGACGCTGCCGGGGGGGATCGCCGGGGTCTCGGGTCCGGGCGCCAG
>DASWQX010001144.1:0-6366 GCA_036403495.1 Thermoanaerobaculia bacterium | reverse complement strand
GGCTCCCGCGGCCCTTCAGGCCGCAACGGATTGTCCTCCCTCCCACCCAGGGCATCGGCCTTCGGCCTCAGCCCTGGGCTCCGTTCTCCCGGCCCGGTGGGCCGGACGGAACCAGACGTCCTGGGGCTGCCGTGCTCCGGGAAACTGGTGCAGTTATTCTGTGACGAGTCCTAAGCTTCTTCTCAAGCCCCTCATAGGGGGGCAAGCCGTGGACGATGTCCGAGGTTTGGACTTTCCAGCGGGTGGGGCGTCAGCGCCACCTGCAGCCTCTCCCCTGTCGCCGAAGGGCGCGACCTGGCGGCTCCATCGTGGTATCATTGGTCGCATCTTGTTTCCTGTTCTGGGGACGGAATTGAGGGACCTGAGCTCACCGTATCCCTTTTGGCGGTTCCCAGCCAGAAGCGGTCCCCGATAGTTACGGTCAGAGCGAAAACTCTTTGTCCCGTGTTTTTTATCCAATGGAGCGCTGTGATGGAAGGATAAGCAAGCCGCTTCGCACCAGCAGTGCCAGAGGCAAGGGCCGGAGGCCGGCGCTCGACCTCCTGATCGTCGTCAGTCTGGCGCTGGGGATCGGCGCGATGTCCACGGTCGGCGGCATCGTCCACGCGGTGCTGCTGCGCGCCCTCCCCTTCTCTTCTCCGGAACGGCTGGTCGTCCTCGGAGAAGCCGCGGCTTCGCGGCCGGACATCTGGAAGTCCTCTTCGTATCCGGATTTCCTGGACTGGGCGTCTCAGGTCCAGGGTTTCGAAAGCATGGCGATCTCCCGCCCCTGGGGTCCCGTCCTTCGCCTGCCCGCCGCGTCAGTTCGAATAAGCGGCGCGGAGGTCTCCGCCGACTTCCTCAGCCTCCTCGGGGTGAGGCCGGCGCTGGGTCGCCTGCTGGGGCCGGCGGACTTCCGCCCCGGAGCGGAGCCCGCAGTCGTGTTGAGCCACCGGGTCTGGAGCCAGCGGTTCGGGGCTGACGCCGGTCTCGTCGGCAGGACGATCTCCCTCGACGGCGCTGCCAGCACGGTGGTCGGAATCCTGCCCGAGGCGGTCGCCCTGGACGAGCCCGTCGTCAGCGGCAGCGTCGACCTCCTGAAGCCGCTGATCGTACCGCCGGGCTCGCCGTTCGCCGGCCGGGGCTTCCGCGCGATGCGGGTCCTCGCCCGCCTGCGGGAGGGCGTCAGCGGAGCTCAGGCCGCAACCGAGCTGCGGCAGATGGGCCAGCGCCTGGCAACCGCACATCCGGAGACGAATCAGGACATTCGCATACGCGTAGAGCCGCTGCGCGAAGTGGCCCTCGCTGGCTCGCGGCCGATCCTGCTGGCGCTGCTCGGGGCGGCGGCCCTGCTACTGCTCCTCGCCTGCGTCAACGCGGCGAACCTGCGGCTCGTCGAGCTCAGCTCGCGTCGCCAGAACTTCGCCGTCCGCGTCGCCCTGGGAGCCGATCGCGCGAAGCTGTTCCGCCAACTGCTCGGGGAGAGCCTGCCACTGGCCGGTACGGCCTTCCTGCTGGGCCTCCTCCTGACCCGCTGGGCCTGGAACACGTTCGTGGCCCTGCTCCCCGCGAACCCCGCCACCGACGCCCGGATCCTGGCGGCCTTCGCCTTGACGGGCCTGGTCCTCGCCGTGATCGGGGTCTATGGAGTCACGTCCTTCACAGTGTCGCGAAAGCGGCAGGAGCTGGGAGTCCGCATCGCTCTCGGCGCCGAGCACCGCGACGTCGTCCGCACGGTCCTCGCTCAAGGGACGCCCTGGGTCGTCCTCGGCCTGCTGCTCGGGCTGGGCGGCGGCGCCTTCCTGTCGCGCCTGCTCGCCAGCACCCTCTTCGAGATCAGCCCCCTGGACCCCTGGACTTTCGCCGTCACGCCGGTGCTCCTGCTCGCCGTCGCGCTCTGGGCAAGCTATGTGCCGGTCCGCAGGGCGGCGCTCCTCGATCCCCTGCGAGCCCTCACCGAGAGCTGAGGACGAGGTGATCAGAACCCTTCTTTCATCGGGAGTCGAAGCCATGAAAACAAGCCTCGTTCGTACGGTCGGCGCCCTCGCTCTGCTGGTGTCCCTCTGCTTTCCACTCGGCGCCCAGTCCGAGATCAGCACTCCTCCCGGCTCGGCGGAGAGGATCGCGAAAATGGAGGCGGAGCTCAAAGCGATGCAGGAGGAAGCCGCGAAAGATCCCTCGCGGCCGACGATGGCCGAGCTCCAGCGCGACATGGATCAGATGCTGGCGGAAAAGAACGCCGCGGCGGCCCGCCGGAGCGGAGCCGCCCGCCGCGAATGGCTGATGGGGCTCTCCCTCGGGCTCAACGTGGCCCTGGCGCTGGCCCTTCTGGCAGTCCTGAGCCGGCGCGGCGGGCGGATGATGGCCGGCGCCTAGCTGGCCCCGGCGCTTTCCGCCTCGCCCAGCCAGAGCTCCAGCTTCTCCCGCAGGTCCTTCTCGACGAAGGGTTTGGTGATGTAGCCGTTCATGCCCGCGGCGAGGCAGCGGTCCAGATCCTCCTGCATCGCGTGGGCGGTCAGCGCCACGATCGGGATGCGCCGGTTCTTCTCCGGACCCTCGCGGATCCGGCGGGTGGCGTCGAAGCCGTCGAGGTCGGGCATCTGGCAGTCCATGAGCACGAGCTCGAAATCGCCGCTCTCCAGCGCCGCCAGGGCCTCCAGGCCGTTGTTGACGGCGACGACGTCGTAATTCATCACGCCGAGCTGCTCGACGACGACGATCTGATTGATCAGGCTGTCCTCCGCCACCAGGATGCGGTGGCGGCGGCCGGACGGACGGGCGATCCTCTCACCCGCCGGAAGCGGGAGGCTCGGCGGCGAGGCGGAGTCGAGATCGAGCAGGAACCAGAAGGTCGAGCCCTCCCCCGCCCGGCTCTCGAAGCCGATCTCGCCCCCCATCTGCTCGACGATCCGCTTGCTGATCGCCAGCCCGAGCCCGGAGCCGCCGAAGCGCCGCGACATCGAGCTGTCCGCCTGCGAGAAGACCCCGAAAATGCGCCCCTGGCTCTCGGCGGGGATGCCGATCCCGGTGTCGCGCACGGCGAACCGCAGCCGGCCGTCCTCGCGCCGCCGCACCTCGACGTCGACCGTTCCCGACGAGGTGAACTTCATGGCGTTGCCGATCAGGTTGGTGAGCACCTGGCGCAGGCGGGCGGGATCGCCCCAGACCCATCCCGGCACCCCCTCGCCGAGGGTGAGCCCGAGCAGGGTGTCGCGGCTGCCGGCGGTGAACCGCAGCAGATCCACGACCTGGTTCAACGTGCTCTTCAGATCGAAGCGCACCCGCTCGAGCGCCAGCGCGCCGGCCTCGATCTTCGAGAAATCCAGGATGTCGTCGATCAGCCGCAGCAGCGAGGTCGCCGAGCTCTGCATCAGCTCGGCGTAGCCGCTCTGCTGCGCCGACAGGGGGGTCCTGCGCAGCAGGCCGACGAGCCCCAGGATCCCGGCCATCGGCGTCCGGATCTCGTGACTCATGTTGGCCAGGAAACGGCCCTTGGCCTGATCGGCCCGCTCGGCCGCTTCCTTCGCCAGCCGCAGCTCCTCGGCCCGGCGCCGCTCCGTGATGTCGCGGTTGATGCTGAGGATCGCGAGGCGCCCTTCATATTCGATGACCGAGGCGTTGATCTCGATAAATATCCAGCTACCGTCCTTGCGCCGCTGGGCGGTCTCGAAGTTGTAGAAGACGCCCCGCTCCAGGGTTTCCAGGACGCGCTCCCGCCCGCGCTGAACGTCTTCGGAAATAGTTTCGAGCGAGAGGCCGATGAATTCCTCGCGGCTCAAGCCGTAGATCACGCAGGCACGCGCGTTGACGTTGAGGACGATCTCCTTTTCGGGGGAGAAGATGAGGATGGCATCGTGAGCGTTCTCGAAAATCCGGCGATAGTCGAGGCTCGCCTTGCGCAGCTCCTCGGCGCGCTCGCTGACTCGCGCCTCGAGCTCGTCGCGATCCCGGCGCAGCTCCCGCTGGGCCGCCTCCAGCTCGGCGGTGCGGACCGCGAGCTGATGAGACCGCAGGAACCCGGCCCAGCGTTCGCGGTGTAGCTGTATCCCCAGCAGGAGGAGATAGAGGAAGAAGATGACCTGGCAGACGATCTCCCAGCGGCCGAGATGCCAGACGGAAGGGCCGAAAACACCCGAGAGGGCGAGGACCACGGGCAGGCAGAGGCCGGTGACGAAGCCGAGGACCACCCGCGGAGCGTGGGAGTAGAGCAGCACGCCCATGTTCGCGATCACGGCGGCGACGGTGACGGCGAAGAAGGCTCGCCCCCCCGGACCGAGGCTCCCGATCACCGCGACGAACAGCCAGCCAAGCAGAATGCCCTTCAGAATCAGCGCCGAGTAGATGATGATCCGCCATCGCCGCGGGTTGGCATGGAAGATCGCATCGAATCGCAGGGCCAGCAGGATGCGCACCGCGGCCAGGACCGTGATGCCGGCCGCGAGGCCGGCGAAGAGGACAGGAGCTTTCGTCTGGAGGTCGGCCGTCAGGCCGAAGAACAGCACTACGAACGGATAGCTTGCCGCACCCAGCATGGAACGCTGGGCGGACAGGCGATCCGCGGCCTCCCGGACCTCGGGAGGGATTTGAGACGGACTCCCCAACCGGAGCACGACGGAGGACTCCTTCGCAAAGACGTCGATGTCGAGGCTGGAGTTTAGCAGACCGGCACCTGAACAGCAGCCACCGAGCCGTCGCGGAGCGGCATCGGACGGTGGTCAGGGAAGCGCCGGCTCCGAAGTATCTCCGAGGAAGAAAGAGTTACTGCAGGAGCGCGTAGGACTCGAGGCAGCCGCAACGGACGCAACGGAAGGTTTGGACCGGTTGGCGCTCCGCGCATCTTCACGCCCGTCCAAAGGAACGGCTGCGCTTTTCCTTCCGTCCATTCCACCTCGGCGTACCCGCCATAGGTATGACCACGAAGCCGAGCTCCATTGTGCCAAATACGCGACCCGGCGGCGACGGGAGGCTCCGAAAAATTGGCGCCGTGGGGAGGGACGGGTGCCCTCTGGGCCATCACATCCTTAACCGTGCTCTGACGAAAGGGCTTGCGGGATCTTCTCGTCGAGCGCTTCTCTTGGAGCGCCTACGTCGGCGGCACCCGAGTTACCGGAGCTATTGGCATTAGGGTGAATGAAGTAATACCACCACAGCAAGTATCCCACTACGAAGCTTACAGCAATTGATAGAGTCGGACTTAGTGAAGCCACGCCGACCACGAGTGAAAACAAGATCAGATACCATGACCATATGTCTAGGACAAGCCCCTTCCTGACGAGCTCGGCCTTATACCTATCCTTAAGCTTGAATCGACAAGCATAGTCATAACATTTCAGCGAAACAAGCAGAAGAACTATTGAGAGGAGAAAGCCGATCATGGACATTTCGGAAGAAAACAATACGAATTTACTCTTGGCGTGATCACCCTCGCGACTGTAAGCTTGAACAACTCCCAAGAGAATAGCGGCAATGGCGATTAATACTGACTGTTTCGTAATGGTTGCTGCAATTGCACCCGCAGAAAGATCGTAACTCTTAGATTTAAGCTCATTTATCCTGTCTTTAATTCCACCCCCTTTAAACCAATTATCGAGGGCGTGAAAAATTCCTGCCAAGGCCCCCGCGACAATCGGAGTGATGAGAGAAACCTTCTCCTTGGCGCTAAAGGAAACAAAATCAATCTTGTAAATCAACATCGTGAGCTCTGAAAAAAAGTTATCTTCGCGGAGTGCGACAAATGACAGGGCAAAAGCCGACGCCGCCAATAGCCCCAATGTCCACCGTCTAATCCGGGCGTCAAAGAACTCTTCCCCCATGGCCAACTCCTTTCCCAGATCGCGAGTTTCACTTATGCCGACACTCGTCGTGTCTGGATTGTTTAGAATGAATGTTAGTATAATATATTTTTTTGTCAAGCTTTTTTATAATGCGGCATAAGTAACTTTGCAGATAAGGTCAATGCCCTACTCCTGCCTGTTGACAGCCATCATCCGATCGGGATAATTAGGTGGAGCCTTGAAGTTAAAGGTAGCGCAGGCGAAGGGGAACACGGCAGAGGCTCTTCGAATTAGTTCAAGGGCGGCCAGGGAAGGGCTTCCCCTTTCCTCGCGGAGTCGGAGCGGATCGCCCCACGCCAGGGCTCTCCCCGCCCTGGCGTCCGGGGATTCCGCGCCCGGCTGGGGTGGATGGGCGGGCGCGAAGGCGCTTTCGGCGGATGAATCCGCTCTGTCCGCGTCCGCGCCCGGCGTTGGAACCGACGCGGCGGGCGGTTGCGCCTTCGCCTGAGCCCGTTGCGCCCACGCGTGGGCCCGAGGGCCCTCGGCGTGGGACCGATACCCCTTCGCGTGGGGCCGATCGCCCTCCGCGACCGACTTACGAGATCTCGCGAGG